>CAZDNQ010000001.1:0-33855 GCA_964506605.1 uncultured Victivallis sp.
TTCATCACGGAAAACATGAAGAAGCAGAAGACTTCCGAGGCCGTACAGGCAATCCTCAGCACCGAGATGAAGAACAGGAAAGCCGAGATTTTCGTCAAATAAATTCTACCCTCCGGGGAAAATTTATATCTTGTGCTGTTTTCTGATCTTCCTGTCCAGCAGGACGACTATCACTATGATGTACAGGTCTATCAGCGGCCAGTACATCGGTGGAACATAATATTCTCCCGGCACATGCCCTGAGGCAAGGAAGTCTATGCCTCCGCTTATCATGTCCTCGGCAAGGTGGAGGACATAGGCGGCGGCGCACCACACAGGCAGGCTTCCATATGGTTTTCTGTAGAGAAATGCGAAAAAGGTGGCGCAGCATGCCAGGAAGACGCATGTGAATATCAACGAATGCGAGAACGAGTTGTAGCGGTCTGCGAGCGAGAGGTGCGGCGAGAGCAGGTCCGGAAGGACGCCTGCCACGGCAATGGCAATCCATCCTTTCAGCTGGTTGAAATACTCGTATTTTTCAGGATGCCTTATCTCGACCACCTGCTTGACGGCGACAAGCCCCAGGGAATGCGTGAATATCAGCATGTCTCAGACCGCCCCCTACCCGGTTTCCTGTAGGAGAAATCAGATGTGTCATAGATATATCTGAAAAGAAGGAACGCCGATATTCCACCGAACACGTGCCAGAGGAAATGGCTTCCGCAGGTAATATGTTCTCCTATTATCCCGTCAAGCTCCCTGAATGCAAGAGCTGTTGCAAACAAACCCAGGGCTGAACACAGTACGCCAATATATTTCCATCTGTTGAGGAAGCAGTGTATGAATATCGGAACGAGTATCAGCAGCGCCTGGACCACATACGCGGCCGCAATGAAATACCTGTCCTGCATCACCAGCAAGCCTGCGGCAATCCTCAATATCAGCGCTGGCAGGACAGAGAACAGCAGCACGAGGAACCAGTTCCCGGTGATCCTGAACCACAGGTAGATGCAGGCGGCTATAATGGAGAAATAGATCGCCATATAATCCGTGACCAGCCACGCCTCGTTATTTCTCAAGGAATGATATAGGGTTCCTCCGGCGAATCCAACGGCCAATATGCAGATCCCTATGACCACCATGGGATATTTCAGCATGTTCATCCTGGTTCTCCACGCCCAGTAGATGACTATGAACAGGAAGATGAAGTTGCTGATGGTGTTGATCGGCTCGACGGGAAACCTGCCGGCGACCGTCTCAGCGTATATAGGTCCGCCGTCGGTTATTTCAGGAACTGCATCAGCTACAGATTGAAGCATGGGGTATAAGCCCTTTAAGACATATCAGGTAATCCTGGCACATGCCAAGGCACGTACCTGCCTACATGGCTTCCGGCACATCGATGGTCAGGGTACGGAGCCCGTCCGCGAGGATGTCCCTGGTACGGAAGCACAAGGCGATCCTTGCCCTCTTCAGCTCATCGCTTTCGGCATTGAGGACGGAATGCTCCCTGTAGAAACGGTTGAACGCCTTTGCAAGTTCAAGCAGGTATTCGGATACGACAGAGCAGTCCATCTTCTCCGCTGCTGTCCTGAGGACTTCGGGATATTGCGAGATCCGCACGGAAAGCTCCTTCTCCTCGCTCGAAGATGCAAGCACCCAGTTGATATCGGAACCCGAGGCAAGTCCGGCCTCCTTCGCCTTCCTTTCTATGGAATTGATCCTCGCGCAGGCATATTGCACATACGGACCTGTATCGCCTTCGAACTTGATCGAAGCCTGCGGATCGAACATGATGGTCGTCTTGGGATTGAATTTCAGGAGGTTGAACTTGATGGCGCCGATCCCGATTATCTCGGATCTCCTGTCAATGTCCTCTGGAACCCTGCCTTCTCCGGCACGTTCCATGGCTGCGGATTTCGCAAGCGAGACCATTTCGTCGAAAAGATCATCGGCATCGACGACGGTTCCTTCGCGGCTCTTCATTTTCCCGGTAGGCAGATTGACCATACCGTAAGCCAGATGATGAAGGTTGGAGGCCCAGCTGAAACCCATCTTCTTCAGAATGGCGAACAGCATCTTGAAGTGGTGTATCTGCTCGTCGCCGACGACCCAGATCTGGATGTCCGGCGTATAATCCCTGTATTTGAGGAGCGTGGTGCCGAGGTCCTGTGTCATGTAGACGCTTGTGCCGTCGGAACGGAGAAGCACCTTTTTTCCGAGTTTCACATCATCGAGATCTATGAAGACCGCGCCGTCGTCACGTCTGGCGAAGACGCCCTTCTTCAGGTTCTCCTCGACGAGATCCTTGCCGAGAAGGTAGGTCTGGCTTTCCAGATAGGTATGTTCGAACTCGATGCCCATGCGCCTGTATGTCTGTGCGAATCCCGCAAAGACCCATTCGTTCATCTTCTTCCAGAGCGCGACAGTCTCCGCGTCGCCGGCCTCCCATTTCTGGAGCATGTCCTGCGCGGAACGGCCGATCTCGGTATTTAGGAAAAGCTCCTCGTCGGTCTTGTCCTTAAGGTCAGGGCTGGAATCCTTGAGTTCCTTGAGCTGTTTTCTGAATTCAGAATCGAACTTCACGTAGAAGTCCCCGACCAGGTGATCCCCCTTCTTTCCAGTGCTCTCCGGGGTGCAGCCGCCGCCGAAACGCTGGTAGGCGATCATCGACTTGCATATGTGTATGCCGCGGTCGTTCACCAGGTTTATCCTGAAAACCTCATGCCCCACCCTTTTCATGAGTGAAGCCAGGGACATGCCGATCGTATTGTTGCGGACATGCCCGAGATGCTGGGGCTTGTTGGTGTTCGGCGCGGAAAACTCCACCAGGACCTTCCTCCTCTTCTCCGCCGGAAATTTGCACGCCTCCATGATCCCGGCGAAGTTTCCGACGGTGTCCCTGTGAAGGGCTCCCCCCTTGAGTGTGACGTTGACGAATGCCTTTATCTTTTCAGACTTCTCGACATCGGCGTGGGAGGAAAGGAATTCCACCGATTTCTGCGCGATCTCGTCGGGGCTCTTCCTGAAGATCTTCGCGAAGCGGAAGCAGTTGACGGTTATGTCGCCTTCCATTTCGGCGGGACATGTCTCAGGTACGATGTCCCATTCCCCTGTCTTGATTTCCGGATATGCGCCGGCGAGAAAATTCTTAAGGTCGTCAAGGCATCTGTAGTTCATCTTATCTTCCAATTTATTATTTCGACCGGATTGCAGGATTATCTGGATTTCATCGTGACAGTCCTGTCATCCCGTCAGCTTTTCAGACTCGGACGAGGAGGATCACCCCTATGAGGAGGACCATGGTTTCCGTAGCGGTTCCCGACATGCCGATGAGCTTGCCGGTGACGCCGCCGAAATTCGCCTCGCAATAGGCGCTGAACCTGCTGGACAGGTAGTATGCCACGATTATCGCGATGATTATGGCGGGCGAATAGCTCCATCCGACGATCATCGAGATGACGCCGGCGAAGAGCCAGGCCAGACGTTCCGCCCTCTTCTCGGTCTCGAAGAAAGGCTGTGAAGTCCGCAGATCCTTTGCGGTCGCCATCTTCGCGATCACTGCATAGGAGATCGCCATCGTGACTATGAGCCATGATGTACGGTCGTAGTATGCCAGCAGGGCGACGCAGGCGATCTTGAGGAGGAACACGGAGAAGAAGAACATGAGGCCGAGGGTGGTCTTGCAGACGGAAGGTTCCTTTTCAACGGCGGTTATCAGCTCAAGCTCCTTGAGGCCCTGGGCTTTCGCCTCGAAGAAGGACACCAGCGCGTTGAAGTTCTTGCCGAGGGTGATTATCTCGAGCCCGATCACGATCAGGATGGCGGAGACGGCGGCGGCCGATGGCGGCGCCTGGAACTTCTCAAGTATCCAGATTATGCAGTAAGCACCGTAGCCGAGCAGGGCGCCTACGACCGGGAAGCAGGCGAGCGTGCGCAGGGAATCCCCCTTGGGCTCCTCGTCCTCATACCAGAGCCCGATGTTCGGGAACGGTATCTCGAGCAGTAGGTTCCATGCCGAGACAAACGCGCCTATCCAAGTTCTTTCCATAATCAATTTTCCCAAGTGTAAATTTGCTCTGCACAAGGCATCGTCTCAAATGCAATATTTCTCCGGATGAGTCCTTGCCGCAGCTGAAACTTTATAATGTACCTTCAAGCGGAAGTTTTGCAATCTTCCGATATTCCTTCTCCATGTGGTCATGGACGAAACGGGCGAGCTCCTTGCGTTTCATGCCTGAAGGCGGTGACAGGGGTTCAAGGATATGGACTTCCGCGTCTATGTGTTTCCTCCCCAGGATCTCCCAGCAGTGCGGGAGCAGGGTCATGTCTCCATACCAGCAGAGGGTCGGCCTTCCCGGCTCCTGGGTATATTTCACCAGGATCGGCCAGATCCTGAAGTCTCCCGACAGCACGGCCTCGAAAGGGGTGGATTTGAAGGGAAGCAGCACTGTGCCGTCGGACGTGGTCCCTTCCGGGTAGATGATCAAGTTGATTCCGTGTTCAAGCGTCTCGCGGTATTCCTTGAGGGTCCTGTGCGAGCTCTGCTTTGACTCCCTGCGGATCCAGATGGGGCGGCTTATTGCGAGAATCCATCCGAGCACCGGCCAGGACGCTATTTCGGCCTTCGGTGCAAACCTGATACGGAATATCGACGCATGTATGAGGATGTCCAGATAGCTCTGATGGTTGGATATTATGATTCCGCCGCTTATTCTGCCAGGATCTCCGAAGACCTTTATCCTCATTCCGATAATCCTGGCATTGCCCGCGCCCCAGAAACGGGCTATGGCGGTCATCCGTCTTATTGCATCCCATCCGCCGATGCATGAAACAAGTCCGATGCATGTCGTGAACGGAAACCAAATGAAGATGAGCAGGAGCCTTATTATGCGTCTGATATGCGGCATCATTCTGATTTGAAATGCCTGATATAGCGTTCAGGCACCTTCTGCTTGTCGACTATCACAAGAAAATCAATTGTACCGAACTCACAGTCCATCACCGGTTCACCGCAGATCCTGCAGCCGAGCCTCAGATACCCCTTGAACAGCGGTGGTATGAACTTTTTAAGGGCCGCCTCATCGGACAGGAGCCTCTGTATGTCCTGTTCCGGCGCATTTCTGAGCACATATTCCTTTCTTGGCGAGGAGGTCAGGATTTCCGACATGAGGTGTTTCCTGGTGAAATACCTGTAGAGCGCCCAGCCTGCTGCGGGATTCACTTCCTCCAGGCTGACACAGCCTAGCATGAACCTCAAATCAGCCCTGTTGAGGAGCTCCCCTATTCCGCCCCACATAAGCCCGACGATGGCACCTGTACGGTATTTCGGGGAGACGCACGATCTTCCGAGCTCCATGCAGTAGTTGGCGATCTCGCGGAGGCCGGAGATATCGTATTCCCTCGCCGAATAGAAACCTTTAGCGGTGTTCGCAATTGAGCCGAGGTGTACGCGGTATGTGCCAATCGCCCTGCCCGTCGCCTTTTCAATCACCATCAGATGCAGGCAGAACTCGTCGAATTCATCGGAATCAATGCCCTTGCCCTTGCATTCCTCCAGCCCTTTCCCCTGCTCGAGGTTGAAAACTTCATAGCGGAGCCGCAGGGCCTTGTCTACTTCTTCCTGGGTCTCGGCAAGCTTGACCATGAACTGCCCTGTCTCAAGAAGAACTGACGGGGCAACTATGTGCTTGATTGAAAATTTATTGAGTATCATCTTCAATAAACCTGTTTTATGGCGGAAGGAATCCCATGTCCCCCGCAGGCCATTAGAAATGCTTCATTATCAAATATACTCCCGCCAGGATTATAATTACAGCCAGGGTATACCTCAAATAGTGCACAAATTTGTCGGCCTTCTGCCTTATCTTCCAGAACAGGAACCCGGCCAGGGCGAAGACAGCAAATGAACCGCAGAATATTCCAGTTACGAATGTAAACGAGTGATTGATGAAATCAGGAATGAGCATGGAGAAGATCGTCATCAGGAAAAGAAAGGCCGCAATGTTCCCGGGATGAAGGAGGGCGGTCAGGAACGCGGCTACAACGGGTGCGAAATGCCCTATGATCCATCTCGAAGAGGGATTTTTCACATCATCCTTGGAGATTATGCCCATGTGCGAGACGTAGGTCACGCCGATTATGAACAGTCCGACCATTATCATCGTCAGGCCTGCAGTGACAAGGCCTATCTTCTCGTAGTTCTTCAGGAACTTGTGGAAGGTCTCGGAGAATATCGTCGAAAAAGCCGCCAGGGAGGCATCGCCGAGAGCTGCCGCCAGGATTGTCGCATATAGCCTTTTTTTCGAGTGGGCCAGCGCGGCGTCCGCCACCATCGCCCCGGCGACGCCGACAGGGGCGCCGAGTATGATTCCGGCCAGCATGGAGGCGATGAATATTCTTAAAATGTCCATTAAAGACGGATTTCCCTATTTCTCATCACCGGCGGGAACGGGCACCATTTCGATCCAGCCCAGATCCGCAGACGATTTCGTGCCAGTATACTGGCTGTTGCATGAGACGCTCACATATATTTCCTCGGGGTAATATCCCCAGGCCTTGTTGAAATCCTCGGCGACATTTCTTTCCTCGACAAACCATTCCCCTGTCTTGTCTTCCTTGTTCCTAAGGGTGAACCATTTTATCTTGAGGCTGCCGCCCAAATATGAACAGTTCCCCTCCGCTCCCTTCGGCGTGTCGGTATCCCACCTGTATGAAACACTCTTCTTGGAGAGAAGGCTTCCAGTTCCGACATAAATCCCGATGGCCTGGTCGTCCTTGCCTCCAGGACGTCCGTCACCGCCTTCAGGGAGCTTGTTAGCCCTCCATTTCCACCTGATGACCGGCGTCTCGCGGATGTTTACCTTTTCGGGGCTGCAGACCACGCTCGCGCTTGACTTGTCGGACTCCATATGAAGAAAGGTGATGCCGGTTTTTTCATCCTTGGCCAGATAGAATTCAGAAGCGGCGGTCCCGAGCTTGGTCTTCAGCTCCCAACCCTTCGGCAGAACCTTCCCGCCGTCCTTGACTTCGGAACTGAAGGTCTCCTTCCAAAGAACAATGGGGCTTGAGAACGCGGCGACGGCCAGCAGTGCGGCAGCCGCGGACAGGATACCTGCCCTATTTCCCCGCCTCGCGCCTGCTTGCATAATCGTCATATCTGTCCATTATGTCCGAAACATATTTCTTCGTTGACTTTATCCTGATATTCGGAATTACTTCCCCGTCCGGCTTGGCGGGTATCCACGAGCTCATCCCCTTGAACCCCGCATTGTATTCGGAAAGCGCCAGTTCTTCCCGGTGCTCGTATTTCTCCCATCTTTTCATTGCCCGCGACAGGTACCAGGCGCCAATTTCGATGTTGAGAGGCGGATAGAAAAGAACACCTTCACCTTCGAAACTGATTTTGTTCTCGTCGGCCCACTCCTTGGCCGCGGTCGTAGGCCTGATCTGCATAAGCCCCACCTCGCCGCTGTATCCCCTGGCGTTCTGGTTGAACTTGCTCTCCTTCCAGATGACCGCCTTGAGAAGGCACGAATCGACACAATATTTCCTCGCGGCCTCCCTTATCAATCCATCATACACGTTTTTCCTGAAAAAATAGTCGTATGTCGCCTTGCCGACGAGGATCCATGTTATCACGAGGAGACCCGACAGGATGATAAGGAGTATCCCGAACCTCCTGCCCTTATATCGGTTATGTATTATCTTCTGATACATTTTCTACGATATACTGCCTTCGCCGCTTTGACCAACCGGCAAGACCAGAAAAAAATGAATTCCACCTCCCCTGTGGTATATTATAGGCAATCTTATCGAAAGGCCCTCTTATGAAGTCCTATGGAAAACTTCTCGACCACGCCAATTCCCTGGATATCATCGACACACACGAGCATCTGCCCAATGAAAAGGGATGGGCGTCCCAGAAACATGACATCCTTGTCGAATGGATGCGGCATTATATTTCCGCCGACATCGTTTCCGCAGGCCTCAGCCAGAAGTCCATGGACCGCGATATAAGGGGCTCCTCCCTTGATGTAGAGGAAAAATGGAAGATCCTCGAACCTTATTGGAATACCGCCAGGAACACTGGTTATGCGCGAGCCCTTGAACACACAGCAAGGGATATCTACGGGCTGCCCGGGATAAATTCAGGGACAATTGCCGAACTCAACCGGATCTTCAAGGCACGGAGGAAGGATTCCCTGTCCGGAAAAAGCTATTACAAGTACATCCTCAGGGAGAAAAGCCGGATAGAGGTTTCGATACTCGACGGCCAGGAGGGGAAGGACAAATGCGATCCGGCGTTTTTCCGGCGCGTATACAGGCCGGAGCGCTTCATGAGTCCGACGAACGCGGATGGTATCAGAAGCCTTGCAGAACCTCTTGCAGTCAAGGTCAATTCCCTGGACGGATGGAAGGAACTGTGCGAAAAGGCCATATGTTCGGAGATTGAAACAGGAGCTGTCGCCCTCAAGTTCGGAGTCGCCTACTGGCGCAGCCTGTATTTCCCCGATGCGGACGAAAAGCTGGCGTCGGAGACATTCGGAAAAATACTTGACAGCAGGGAAGTCGACACCGCTCCGTTCCAGAACTTCATGCTTCACCACATAATGGCCGTTGCCGACAGGAAAGGCCTCGTCTGCCAGATCCATACCGGACTCCAGGAGGGCAACGGCAACTATCTTTCCAATTCAAATCCAGAGCACCTGACCAACCTCTTCCTTAAATACAGGAACGTCACCTTCGACATATTCCATATCTCCTATCCGTACCAGAATGTCCTGGCCGCGCTGTCGAAGAATTTCCCGAATGTAATGATAGACATGTGCTGGGCGCATATAATTTCGCCGTCAGCGTCCGTAAACGCGCTCGTCGAATTCCTCGACTCAGTCCCGGCGTCCAAGATCAGCGGGTTCGGAGGCGACTACATCCTGATCGACGGAGTCTACGGCCACCAGAAGATCGCCCGGCAGAACATCGCGAAGGCGCTGTCGGCCAAGGTCGACGAAGGAGTGTTCGATATCGATTATGCGAAGGAGATCTGCGGGATGCTCCTCTATGGAAATCCCAAGAGGATCTTCAGGCTGTAAATCTCAGGACTTCGTCCATTTGGCGGCAGTCTTCAGATCATCGAGGAAGACCGGCTGCATCCAGGCCCAGACTCCTGCGGTGCTCGCAATCCTGGCCCTGACATACAGTTCGTCGCCTTTGAACTTATAGACAGCCTTGTCTCCATGGGTCCTCTGGAGCTCCCCGCCGTCGCGTCCGAAGAACTGGATGACCAGCTTCTCCTTGCATATCGGATAAATGGAGATCCTTATCTCCTTTTCCGTGACCCTGTATCCGCTGACAACTATCCCTGTTGACGCGTAGAAACGCCCGTTCCTGATTGCATCAACCACGTTTTTCGCAGTGAGAGATGAGACTTTTACGACGTTATAACCGAGAGCGGCATGAGGCGAGCGGTTTGTCGAAGGATTGTAATATTCATGGGCGTCGTCGTTCGCAAGCCCGAAATACCGGTGGCCGGTGCTGAGGAGCCTGTCCCACATGTCCTCGAGCGGCTGATATCCGGGAATCGGAAAACTGTTGCAGTCGGGCGATGCGTTGCATATTTCAAAGTGCCGGCATTTTTTCAGCTTCGAAACCACATCATAGCCGAAGGCCCAGTGCCAGCCGGGATGGCAGATGACAGGCACTCCTCCGGCCTTTAGCGTCTTGTCGACCCCTTCCTGGAGAATTTCCTGGGGAGAAAGCTTGTCCGGATTGTATCCTTTCTGACCTCCGGGACGGACCTCCTCCTTCACTCCGACGGCGACAACATGGCAATATTTCGAGGAAGTATATTCGCAGCATGGAACTCCAAGAATCCCTGCCGGAGCAGCCCAGTCCTCGAGCGGCGTATATTGGTTGTGGTCTGAAAGCCCCAGAAAATCATGCCCTATGAACTTGTAGAACTTGGCGACATGCTCGGGAGTGGCCTTGCCGTCGCTCCTGCAGCTGTGGCAGTGTAGATTCCCCTTGTACCAAGGCATTGTTTCCTTTCTTAAATTTCTTGCCGGGCAAAAAATTTATTTATATGTTCCGATCTTCAAACCTTCATCAACGAAGAAGCGGTATGTCTCATATTTGCAGTCCGTCGGGATCGAATGATCTGAATGGAGTATGTATCCTGAACCCTTCATCACTGTCGGAATTTTCTGCTGGAGCTCCTTCCTTATCGCGTCCTTGTCGTTGGCTACCAGGTTCCTCGCGTCCATTCCGCCGCAGAAGGCGATCTTGTGCCCGAAATTCCTCTTCAGCCTCAGCAGATCCATGCCGGCCTTTATCTCGATTACCTGCAGGCAGTCAATGCCCGCCTCGATGAGTCCGGGGACAAGAGGTTCGACAAATCCGCAGGAATGCACTATCACTGGAAGCCCGAGCGAGTGGGCATAGTCGAACGTCTTCTTATGCGCCGGCTGGACCATCTCACCATACATTTCCGGCGACATGAAGGGCCGTTCCTTGAATCCCATGTCCTCGTAGAACCAGATGCCGTCCGGCTTCCCGCATTCGGCGAAGAGGATTTCCATCAACCTAAGGTTGAGATCTGAAAGAGTGTCCGTCATGTCCTTGATCCAGTCCGGATCGAGGGCCATTCCCATGAGCATGTATTCATGGCCGCATATCGGATGCATCTGTTCGAAGACATTTATCCCCGACCAGCAGAAGAATCGATTGGCTTTTGCGGCAGCTTCCTTGGCCTGCCTGTATCCGTCGAAGTTGATCCTGCGCCTGTCGGTTTTCAGGAGATGGGGCTTGATCAGCTCCTCCCAGCCGGCGCGGTCCTTCACGGTAAAATCGACGTGTTCCGGAGTGGCGTTGTGGAGCTTGTGGCGGCGGAGGATCGCGTAGTTGCCATCCTTTTCGAGCTTCGTCTCGGCATCCTCCTCGATCACTTCATTCTTGAAGTCGAGGTTTGCGACATAGCTGAACGCCCAGCATCCGGACATGTCAAACCCGAAATGTGTGGCGAGATCCTCGCCCGCCTTGATATGTCCCTGTTCCGTCCAGACCTTCTGCGTGTCTCCCCAGAAATGCTCGTAGAGTCCGATACGGTCGACAGGTTTCCTCTTGAGAATATTTGAGATCCTCTCCTTACCGGTCATAGGCATGGCAAATCCCCTTTATTTTGTTGGAGCCGGTAATATACAGCATCCTCAGGGTATTTCATTTCCAGAAGTGTTTTTCCGCGCGCGAACTCCGGACGGCACTACTTGGCGGAATGCCAGACGAGTACCTGTCCCGGATAAAGCGAAACAGCCTGATCTTTTTTAACCTTCTCTCCCGTAAGATAATTTTCCAGATTGTCCGTCTTCAGATTGATCTTAACTTCCATGGCATCGGTCATCCCGGTATTGATTATAGCATACCAGGTTCCATCCTTTGGCGTTGGGATCTCTCGCACAACGACCTGAGGATTGGATGATGCTTCTGCGACCAGCTTGCTTGGCAATGCCGGGAGTGCGAGGAATGCCTGGTTGAAAGCCCTGACATATTCCGGAAAACCCCTCTGGAAGCTGTTGGCCGTCATATAGCCGATGAAGCGCGGATCTCCGTTCGCCAGCGCCCTGGCCTCGGCCAGCATGCTTAAGGAACCGGCCTCCTCGAAGTCGCACACGAAGTACCCAAGAGGCCTGCTCTTCCCTTCGCCGAAGCAGTTTTCATTCAGAGGATAATGCCTGATCATGGCAAGTCCGTCCGGAGTGCGGAAGGATTCCATCGCCTTTGCATCCGATACGGAATATTGCCTGTTGAACGCCATGCTGAGCATGACTCCCGGCGTCTTTGAATACAGATCTGGATCCAGCCTGGGAATCGAATGCTGCCACTCCCAGCCGCCCCACGTGCCCTGTTCGCCGGTCAGCCCTGCCCATCCCAGACGCCTTGAAAGGACCTCTTCGGGGGAAAAAGTCTTTTCACCGGGAAAACGCGACGGATCATCTGTGACGATGCGGCCATCGGAGATGACCCGGCCCGGCTCGGTCGGATCTCCGGTGAAGATGAGCACGGCTTCAGGCCCTGCAACCTCGGGTTTGCGCAGGTAGTCCCGTATGGCGATGAAGAAATTGCGGCGCTGGCCCAGCCACCAGCTGATGTAGTCCTGGTAGAGCTTCTTATCCTTCTTCAGATCGTCGCGGGAGGGGACCTTCGGCAGTTTCGACTGTTCTGCAAAGAGCTTGCGGCATCTGTCGGAGAAGCTGATTGGCATACCGCTGTTCCTCGGACGGATCCAGGCGCCGAGGAAATGCGCCTTCTTCGATTCATCGGCGATGGTTATTTCGAGCATCTTGCGGAGATCCTCCACCGTATCAGGATCAGTCACATCCGCATTCGCCTTCTCGCTCCAGTTTATATGTGTATAGTCGTCACGTCCTTTCGGCCCCTTTCTGGCCTGTGCGAGCGTCTCGCAGCGCCTCTGGCTTCCAAGGGCCAGCTTGCCTCCGTTGCTGCCGCAGTATTCATACATCGGCAGAATGTTCAAACTGTTTTTGCCTGCAAGTTCCACAAGCTGGTTCCATAACTGCGGAAAATTGGTCTGATACACCCAGTCATTGCTGCCATACTTGGAGGAATCCCATCCCTGGTTGTGTCCGAACTCCAGGAGATCCTTGGAGAAAGTATCCATGCCCAGGAACTTCATAAGCCTCATCTTTGCGGCATACCAGTCCGTCATGCGCGCACGTTCGAACGCAGGATTCTTTTCATCGGCGGCGACTCCGTCCGACATCTCCTCGCGCCAGAAAAGATGCCTCTGGGGAAGCCCGGCAGGCGGATGTTTCAAGGAAAGTTCAAGGACCTTTGGATCCAGAATCGCGTATAGGCGTATGCTTTTCACCGCAATACCTTGTGATACCGGATCATTCGCATATTTGTAATGCGACAGCACCACATCAAATCCGTTTTCAGGTGCAAGGCTCCGCTTTTCGATCCCGATCCCGCCATAATGAGGATGAAGTTCGAACACGCATGTCCATGTGCGGTACTGGCCTGAGAGCGGATAGGCCAGCGATTCCGGATTCCCGAAGACGTAAGGCATTTTCAGCGCATCGCCCACTGACGCACCTGTATGGAATCCGCGCCTGGTCTCGTTTCCTGCGTTCCAGATTGCCATGCTGCGCGGCGCATCCTCCGGATACTCGATTTGCAGGACGTACTGGACTCCCGCCTTCAGCCCCTTCCCCTCGCCAATCCTCACAGCTACATACCTGTCAGGCGAATCCGGCTTGTTCGGCAGAGTCAGACAGCTCTTCCCGAAGATTTCCGTCCGTTCCATGATCTTGCTGTCCGGATAGATCTTAAACTGGTGCCCGGGATCCGCAGCACCAAGATCAACCTCGTCCACAAGTGGAAGTTTTTGGATATCGAACGGAAGCTGGGGTAACTGGATCGTCCGAGCCGCCGGCTGAGGTGCAGGAACAGCCGCCGGCCTTGAAGGCTGGATGTCCTGCTGCTGTCCGACAACCTGATCTCCAGTTTCCTGCATCTTCTGGCATGAGACCATCGATATGACGGCAAGCCCGATCCACATACAATCTAATCTTCTCATGATTTTCCTTTATATTAAGTAAGCTTCTAATATTCATCCAGACATGTCTCATATGGCTTCAGCCATGATATGGCATTCGTCTGCTTCCACCACCAGGTGCTTGTATATGGATCTATATCAAGGTTCTGCCAGACATTCGCCCTGTATTTTTTTGACATCAGAATATAACCATGACCGTCAAGAAAAACTGTCGGACGGGGGCCTGTCCATCCATGGAAGCTTGACGCGGGGCCGTTCCAGTCGTCCGACGAACCGAACTGGGTATCATCGGGATTGAAAGATCTTCCCCGGGAGCAGAAATACAGGGGATTCCTGTCTGGCTTCGTATAATGTATCACTTTCAAGGAGATCGACTTGTCCCCGTCCCAGTACACCCTGGTACTTGTATATGAGTTGAGCTCCATGTTCCCGGTAGTATCGCCATGCTTGTATCGGGTTCCGCCCCATGAAGGCCAGCTGTTTGTGGTCTTGAACACGGACATGTTAGAGCTCGGGCAGAGGAATATCCCGCCGATCACGTTGTTCGGATCGCCGGTATAGCCCACATATTGTCCGATCATCTGCTCCATCCTGATACCGCGGCCTCCATCCCAGACCCAGGATCCTGGCGGGCAAGGCCTGTAGTTATTGTTGTCCTCGGCATAGTTGAGCTGCGCAAGGCCTATCTGCTTGAGATTTGAAAGGCAGGACATGCGTCTCGCCTGCTCCTTAGCGTTCTGGAGCGCAGGCAGGAGCAGCGCAGCCAGTATTGCGATGATCGCAATCACCACTAGCAATTCAATCAGCGTGAATGCATTTTTGACTCCAGATCCCATGTCATCCATCCTTTTGCCTTGCATATGATATTTCATGCTCTATTATATAAATATTCAATTCCAATATCTATATGCAAGTCAGAAAACAGGATATCAGTTCTTGCTATTTAATTGACAATTCATGCTATTAAAGTATAAGGACATCTCCTATTTCTCGGAGCTTTTCTCCTTCCTGAAGCCAGGAGGCGGAGAGGATATGCCGCTGCCGGCGATGCTGCTTTCATGCGGGCACAGCAAGTCCTCGCAGTATCCAAACTACATGTGCGACGGACAGCATACGGCCTTCATGCCTTTTGCCGTCTGGCAGTACACCCTGGCCGGCGAAGGCGTCCTGGATTTCGAGGACAGGAAGGGCATCCCCCTGTCATCTGGGACCCTGATGCTCCTCACCGCCCCGCACAGGTACCGCTATTATCCCGCCAGCAGATCCGGAGAGTGGGATTTCCTGTTCGTCTGCATGAACGGTGATGCTGCCCTGGGCTTCTGCCGGGAGCTGGCATCCTTCTACGGACCTGTGAACCGGGTCTCGGAAAGGTCTTCATCAGTTGCATCAGCCCGCAGGATACTTTCCGAAGCCCACAGGAGGAAGATCAATTCCAGATGGACCGCATCCATGCTGGCCTACGAACTGATGATGAATACAGCCAGGGATCTTTCAGCGTGCGCTCCGGGACGTTCATATCCGTCTTTCATCAAAAAGGCGATCGAGCATTGCACCTCACATGCGGACCAGCCTCTTTCAGTAGGGGATCTGGCGAAGGCGTCCGGCTTCAGCCAGTACCACTTCGTCCGCCAGTTCAAAAGGAATGTAGGAATCCCACCGAGCGAATATATCCGTGAATTCCGGCTCTCCCGCGCCCGCCATCTCCTGCAGATGAGCACAGCAAGAGTCAAGGAGATATCTGACATCTGCGGATTTGCAAGCCCAGCCCATTTTTCCAGGACTTTCCGGACCAAGTTCGGGATATCGCCCGGCAGAATCCGCAAGACCGGGGGCCGACCCATGGCTCCTCCTGAAATCCATGAATGAATAATTTTTGTCCATTCATCGGGCATCTGCTGGACAATAACATCTGGAAGCTGAATATTACGGTTTTGCAAAACCAGGAAAACAGGAAGTTACAGACCTATGTCTTGGCCTGCCAGGATCACAGCTGTTCTTATCGGACTTGTATGCGCCTGCGTCATATGGGTGTTCCAGCCGATAAACAATTTCCTTCTCAATAATTCCTATATCGCCGACAACTACATCCCCGAGCTTGGAATGGGGATGATCGCGATGCTTGTATTGTGCGCCAACCCGCTGCTCCGCCGTTTTGCGCCGAAGTTCGCCCTCAGCTTCCACCAGCTCGCGCTGGTGTTCGGCATAATACTGGTCTCATGTTCGGTGTGCCAGTTCATGAGGATATTCCCGCATGCGTTCGCCAGGGTGAACCGCGACGCGATACGGGAGAAGGTGCTGAACGACATCCACAGGAGCATGAACCTGCCTTCAATACTATATATAGACAAGATCACCGGCAAGGAGGCAGATGCAACCGGCCCCTTCCTGGAAAAGTCGGAGGCGGTGAAGGACATACCGTGGTCCGCATGGGTAGGCCCTGCATTTGTCTGGGGCATAATGGCGTTCTCGTGCTTCCTGATGATGTGCGGCATGGCGCTGATACTTTTCCCGCAGTGGCGTGACAATGAAAGGCTCTCCTTCCCCCTCCTTACAGTCCAGCAGTCCCTGATCGAGGATCCGGAAAAGGGAAGGCTTTTCCCGCCGATATTCACGAACAGGATATTCTGGTTCGGCTTCGGACTGGTCTTCATAATCCACGCAATGAACGGACTCAACCACCACACAGGGCAGCTGATCCCGACTTTCCCCCTCAAATGGAACCTCTGGAATGCTTTCTCGCAGGGGATGTGGGGCTATATGGACTGGTACGTGAAGTCAGGCTCCATACTTTTCATAATGGTGGGAATCACCTATTTCATGCCCAACAGGGTCGGATTCTCCCTCTGGTTCACCATGATCCTGCTCCAGATCTACAAGATGATCGGCTATGAATATTTCGCGCCTTTCTTCCCTGCGTCCGTCGATGAAAACAGGAACGGGGCGACATACGGGGTGGCGCTGGTGATCCTATGGCTGGGGCGCAAGCATTGGATGACGGTGTTCAAGTCCATGTTCCGCAGGGCGGATACCGATGAGGACGTCAGGAACAGGACTGCCGGATGGATATTCAGCTCGGGGCTGATCGTGCTCCTCTCCTGGGAGATCTGGGCCGGAATCCCGCTACTCTGGTCCCTTGTCTTCATAGGTGTATTCTTCGTGACAAGCCTGATCATGGCGAGGGTCGTCGCAGAGACAGGATTCCCGTTCATCGCGAACTACACCACGATCCTCACCCTGCTTTATGCGGTCCCGATAAAATTCCTTACCGCCAAGATCATCTTCTTCGGCGGAATATTCGATTTCATAGTCGGTCCGGGAACATCGCGCACCTCAGCAACCGTCTATTTCCTCCATGCGTTCGGACTGAACAAGGACAACAAGCCCCGCCAGACAGCGAGCCTCGGGAAATGGCTGCTCGGCGTGATATTGGCCGGATGCATCGTGATGGGCGCAGTCCATCTCTGGCTGGGCTACACCTACAGGGGCTCGGTCGATGGAGACAAATGTCCGATCTCATGGTGGGGCAGCATGAACGGGAACTGGGGAGTGCACGATCCGATGAAGGCATATGAAAGGGGCTCATGGAACAATACCATACCCTATAACCAGCCCCTGCACCTGGCCGCCGGATTCATCCTTGGGGCGGGGCTCCAGATCATGTGCCTCGTCTCGCCGAACTGGCCGCTGCACCCGATAGGCCTGCTCATGATGAACGGCTGGTTCCTGGGGATGTCATGGTTCAGCATATTCCTCGGCTGGACGTTGAAAAACCTGATCACCGGATATGGCGGGGCGCGCGCATACCGGCTCGCAAAACCGCTGTTCCTTGGATTCATCCTCGGCGAGGTGTTCTCGGCGATTCTCTGGGCGCTTGTCCCGGTAATCATAATCGCCCTAGGAGGAAATCCCACGGAGACCGGACATATCGTGATCGTCCCGCAGTAGATATTTATTGATTTGAAGATTGGATGACTTGGCGATTTGATGGATAACAAAACATGTATAGAAATGTGAAATTTATTATTGCGGTGTTCGTAGCGCTTGCGGCGGCGGCGGGATTCTGCTCTGATGACGGCATGCTCGCGCAGATCCGCAGCGATGCCGGTTTATTCTGTTCCAGCCCCGACCGTTCCACCGGCGGCGAAGGCGCAAGGAAGACCGGAGACTTCATAATTGAAAATGCATCCTCTCTTCCAAACGTAAAGGTGTTCATCCAGGAGTTTCCCGTCATCGTCCCTCACACGCTAAGATCGGAGATACGGATCGAAAAGGGCGAATTCGCGGGAACGCACAGGATCTATCCGGTATGGCCCGACAACGTGCGCATGAAGACAACTCCTCCCGGAGGTATAGAGGGAACGCCTGTCTACATCGGCGACGGCGACTACAACGAGATCCCAGGCACCAGCATCCGCAACCAGATCGCTGTTATGGAGATGTCGTCATACGGGTTCGGCACCTGGTGGCGCGCCTTCGATTTCGGCGCCAGGGCAGTTATCCTTCTCGGTTCGAAGGACGACAGCCTGAGCCTGCCAAACGACATGCCTTTCTACAAGCCGCGCTACTATCTGCCGGAAGGCAAGCTCGCCGACGCCATGCGCCGGGGTGAAATAAAGAACGCAGCCATATTCTGCAGCCAGGAATGGAAGACGGCGACCGCAAGAAACATTATCGCAGTGGTCTCAGGCAAGGAGGCTTCAATCAAGGTTCCGCTGGTGATCTCGGCCTGCTATGACGCGACAAGCATCGTGCCGGATCTGTCGCCGGGCGCATACAACGCCGTGAATTCCTCCTTCCTGCTCAACTTTCTCAGGTTCCTTTCAGCGCATCCTCCGGAACGTCCGGCCGTCATCGCGTTCGTGGAGGGATTTGGGATAAACCAGCTAGGGATGCGCCAGCTTATGGCCATGCTCTCCCTGGATCCTGACGACATCACCCGCAAGAGCTTCGAAGAGAAGATGGAGAAGCAGCTCGCCGAATACGAGAAGGCTTGCGTGCTTGCCGGGGAACTTGGCGATGACGCTGTACCAGCACTCTCAAAGCTGAACGACAGGAAGAAATATGAGATCCTCCAGCAGTATGCGAAGGATGAACTCAGCCCGGAACTGGTCAAGCTCAAAAATGAGACCGGAAAGCTGAGGCTGGCGATCGCCAAGGCCGGCAGGATGGACTGCGAGAAGGAGAAAGGCGAACTCGCGGTGAAGTCCGCAAGGGTCGAACTGCTCAACAGGCTCCTCTGCCAGATCATCCTTTCCGGAAAGATCGACCAGGACCTGCACGACGAGTCCGGAAAAGTCTGGTCCGGCATCCGCAGCCGCGTCTCCGCCCAGCTTGCATCCATGAAGTCGAGAAGCGGATATTTCAAAGATCTTGACCAGATGAGGTCCGGCATCCTCAAGACATGCGGCCTTGACATCTCAACCAGGCTTCCCTTCCCGTTCATCGTCGGCATAGATCTTTCCGACGCCGGCTGCAACGTCGGCCCAGCTCTGTGGTGCCAGCATCTTGGAGTCAACGAAATAGAGTCGTCCAGGGAATTCACACGCTGGCTGACCTCCTTCATAACAGATCCCTCCAAGGAACTCTCGTCCATACCGCAGGACCGGATCTCCGGTCTTGGCGTCGAACAGGGCGACATCAGATCGCTGATAAGCTCCTTCATGAACGCGGAATCGGTGGACGTCAGTTCGATCGAACGGCTGATCCGAAGCAAACTGCCAGCTATTTCCAAGGAGAAGATCGACAATATCGCCAACAAGATCAAGATGACGAGGCGGGAGGGGATTGTCGCGGAAGAGACGATTTCACAGGCCCTGAAGGACGAACTCCAGGGCATGACCCAGGAGGAGATGTCGCGGCTTACCAAGTCGGTCATGAACCGCCAGTCCGTCGAGGACTCCTCAGCTCCGGAATCGTTCCTGCCGGAAGGAGTCGGACTTCTTACATCGCAGGCGGACGGCTTTGGAATGCAAGGTGTGACCTGGGCGACGCTCGAGGGCATCCGCTCGCGTTTCGACACTCCGCAGGACACGTATGCCAGCCTCAACTGGAACAGGCTCGATCCGCAGCTCCGTCTCACGTCGATAGTCATGGCATGCCTGCTCAACAGCAAGATTTTCAATGTGAAGCTCGGAGAGGACACCGGATGGCCTCGCTGGAGGATGCCATACGGCACAATAGTAGGGGAATCGATCGCCGGCACGATCCCGAAGACGCCCGAGCCGGGGATCCTCGTAAACTACACGAACTCAAACTGGTGGAGCCCCTGCAACAAGGTCCGTGGAATAAGGGGCATGGAGATGGTGAAGACCGGCGCCGACGGGACATTTATTTTCCCTCCCGTGCGCATCCCCTATGACTGGAAGACCGAGTGGAAAAAGGTGAACGCCTACAAGCTTTCCGAGGACGGCAGGCCGGTCCGGGGAATCTCCGACATAAACACCACCGTCGTGGGAAACCTCTCCTCGTCGTTCAATCTCCGTTCACGTCCTCCTATGAAGGCCCTGAGGGCCGTCATGTTCGAAGGCGTGGAGATGGAAGGCCCTACTATAAAGGATCCGAGATACCAGTGCCAGCTCAACGAATACAAGCTGATCGATGTCGGCCGCGGCGGAACTCCGAAACGGTACAACTTCAGGTTCGCCTTCGGAAGGATGACAGGCATGCTCGAGAAGGACACCTACTGGCAGCTGATCTTCAGGATTGGCTCCTCCAACAGGATGGCCCTTATGAACGTGCCCCAGGATGCGGCCGATGGGAAGATCTCGCTGCGCGACGCCATCAACTGCGGCTACAGGATCGGCGAGGAGCTGCCTGCCCTGCCGGAGGAGATATCCGCGTCCGACTTCTTCAGGATAGACGAATGGCGCCTGAGGAATCTGGAAAGCGCCGGGGTCATCTGCAGATCGATCAGGAACATCCATGCCGACACCAAGGAATGCTTCAAGCAGGCCGATGACGCCAGGAAGGCCGACAACGGGGCCGCACTCAAGCGCGCGTCCTGCGCCGCCCTGGCGAACGAGATCCGCGTATACCATGCCGTGCAGAACCAGGCGGACGACGTCAGCCGCGGTGCAATATTCCTCCTGCTGCTCCTTGTGCCGTTCTCAATTGCCATGGAACGCCTCCTCTTCGCCTTCCCCGGCATTGGCAGGCAGATAATGGGAAGCTCCGGAATCTTCCTCCTGATGGGAGGAGTCCTCGCGAGCTTCCATCCCGGATTCCGCATTACATCGCAGCCGATAATAATCCTGCTCGCGTTCTCAGTCCTCCTCCTGAGCCTGATAGTGATAGTGATGGTGTTCCAGAAGTTCAAGGGCGACATGGAGGAGCTCCAGCGCGGATCACTCGCCGAGGCCAGCGGAGCCCAGATCAACCGAGCAGGCGTGATCTTCAGCGCGGTCTGGCTCGGGATCGCCAACATGAGGAAACGGCTTCTGAGGACCGTCCTCACCGGTTTCACCATCATGCTGATCACCTTCTCACTCCTGTGCTTCACTTCCTCCTCCTCATACCAGGACAAGAGGGAGACGACCTTGGACAAGTGCGGCTCAAAGAATGCTCCGGGTATCCTCATCCAGCATCCTGCAATGCGCTCGCTGGACACCGAGACTGAAGAGAACATCAGCAATTTCCTCGGGTACAGCCATGCGGTCGCAGGCCGTTACTGGATAGTCTCCGGCAATCCGAACTGGAGGCTGCATGTAAGGAATCCGATGTCCAACAAGCTCGCAGCCCTTAAGGGCGGGCTGGGACTGTCCCCTTCAGAATCAAAAGTCGGATCAATTCCAAAGTATCTACCGGACTGGGAAAAGTTCGCCGCCGGCGACGGCTGCTACCTCAGCAGGAGCACGGCTGAACAGCTTGAACTGAAGCCGGGGGAGAAGGTGACTGTCGGAGGGCGCGAGCTTGTCCTGGCAGGTGTGTTCGACGCAAAGGATTTCGAGCAGAACGCAAGGAAGATCGACGGAAACCCCATCGCACCTATCGATTTCACCGTGGAAAGGGACAATGGCTCCCTGAGCCAGAAGGCAATCGAAGGAGAGCTCGCGAGCGGAAACATGCTGGCGGTCTCGGACACGTTCAGATATGTGTCTCCCGACGAAATGATCATCGTCCCTGCGGTTCTCGCAAGAAAGATGGGAGCGTCCCTCAGGAATATCGCCGTGCAATCCAATTCAGACGACTCCGCCAGCACCGCCGAACATCTCATGAAGCTCCTCGTATATCCCGTCTACTACAGCGCTGGGAACGAAGTCAGGGCGATCGTCTCGACACCCCTGCTCCCGAAGGCGCCGCGCCAGCTCCTCATACCGATAATCATAGCGGCCCTGATAATCTTCAACACCATGCTCAATTCGATTGCGGAAAGAAAGAAGGAGATCCATATATACAGCAGCCTCGGACTCGCGCCAGGCCACATCGGAGTGCTGTTCCTGGCAGAGGCTCTGACGTACGGCATGATGGGATCGGTGTTCGGCTATGTCGCCGGACAGGGCATCGCAACCGCCCTCACCAGCTTCAATCTCATGGGAGGGATCACCCTGAACTACTCAGGCTCGAACGTGATATTGACGATGGGGCTTGTACTCATGGTCGTCACACTCTCCTCCATCGTCCCCGCAATAATGGCTGCGAGAGTCGCAAGCCCGAGCAGGGAGCTCGACTGGCGCGTCCCGAAACCAAAGGACGGCGTCATCTCCGATCTCCTCCCGTTCACCGTCAACACGCACGCATCCCACGGCCTTGTCTCGTTCCTCTTCGAATATCTCGACGCCCACCGCGACGGCGCGATCGGCAATTTCACCTCCGACAAGCTCAACGTCAGGGAAATCGACGGCGGACATATACAGGTTGAAGGAATAGTCTGGCTTTCACCGTACGACCTCGGCGTCAGGCAGGAATTCGAGCTGGTGATATCTCCGACCGGAGTCGAGGACATCTGCAGCCTGAGGATCCTCCTGCGGCGCGAGGCGGGCGACGAGAGATCGTGGTGGAGGCTCAACCGCGTATTCATCGGAGACCTGCGCAAACAGCTGCTCGGATGGAGGAACATCTCTTCTGAAAGAATGCTCAAGTATGTCACGGAAGGAAGGATGAGGACGAAGAGGAAGACCGCAGATGCGTGATACGTCTGATCAATTGAATTGGAAATGGGAATATGAGGGAAGACAAGGAATATAAAGAATTCAGGGATCTGATGAAGCGTCCGGAGAAGTTCGAGGACGGCTTCAACAGCGGAACCGTGGTCATGGGGCTGTTCGTCGGCCTCGTGATGGCACCTGCCTCCGTGTATATGAATCTCGTCGCCGGACTCCATATGGGCGGAGCCGCGCAGTGGGTGACGGTCCTGCTCTACGTCGAGATCGCCAGAAGGGCGTTCAAGAAGCTGAGCCGCCCGGAGATATTCGTCCTCTTCTACATGTGCGGCGCCGCGATAGCCGCAGGCGGACAGGACTGGCTGTGGCGCCAGTTCCTCGTGCAGAGCGAGGAGATGAGGAAGATGGGGCTCATCGAATATATTCCGTCGTGGTTCGCGCCTACCGATCCGGAGATCCTCAAGAAGCACAGCTTCCTGATGTGGGAATGGCTCTGGCCGATCGGCATCACCTGCCTCATGATGCTCCTCCAGCGTGTCGACCACTTCGGACTCGGATATGTGCTGTTCAGGCTGACGGCGGACGTCGAGGAGCTTCCTTTCCCCATGGCTCCTGTAGGGGCGGCAGGAATGACGGCTCTTGCGGATGCGTCGGCCGACAGGGAGACCTGGCGGTACCGTGTATTCTCGATGGGCGCGATCCTCGGAATTTTCTTCGGTGCAATCTATATCGCGCTGCCAAGCATAACAGGAGCTTTCCTGTCTGAGCCGATCCGTCCTATCCCGATGCCGTTTGTCGATCTGACAAGCTACACTGAAAGCGTCCTCCCTGCATCGCCGATTATGTTCTCGTTCGACCTTGGATACGTAATATTCGGCATGGTGATGCCGTTCTGGGCGATCATAGGCTCCCTTTTCGGAGTCATATTCACCATGTTCTTCAATCCAATACTCCAGCTGACGGGATTCCTCGGAGGATGGGAACCGGGCCTCAACGCGATGGATACCGTGCGGTCGAACGTCTTCGACTTCTACTTCAGCTTCAATCTAGGCCTTCTCTTCGCCGTCGCCGCAATAGGAATATTGCACATGTACAGGACATTCCAGAAGAAAAAGAAGGAGGCCGACGAACTGGGCAAGGCCGGCATCGACTGGGGCAGGCTCTTCAAAAGTCCGGAAGGCAGGGGCGACTTCTCGATATGGATCGGCGTGGCGATATATGTAGCCTCAACCCTGACCTATGTTCTCGCCACATACTATCTTGTCAACTACGGATCCGGCCCCCTCGCAGGAAACATGTTCCCGTTCTGGCTGCTGCTTGTATATGGTTTCATCTGGACGCCGTTCATCAGCTATATCTCGGCGCGAATGGAAGGTCTTGTCGGACAGCAGATGCAGATACCGTTCGTCAGGGAGTCGACGTTCATCCTTTCCGGATACAAGGGCGCGGCGATCTGGTTCGCGCCGATACCGCTCCACAATTATTCCTACCAGGTGCTGCAGTTCCGACAGATGGAGCTGACCGGCACGAAGTTCACATCATTGATAAAGGCTGAAATAATCACCTATCCCCTGATGATCGTCGGAACCATGATATTCGCGCAGTTCATATGGTCGATCGGCCCCGTCCCGAGCGAGATGTTCCCGTATGCAAACGAGTTCTGGGAACTCAATGCATATAACCAGGGTCTTGTATATACCGCAACCCTGCCGGGAGAGGTGCTGAATCCGTTCCGTGAATCGTTCCGGCCAGATCTGATCTGCGGAGGATTCGGAATGGCGATGATCCTCTACGGGATTCTTGCGCACTTCAACCTACCGGTGTTCCTGGTATACGGAATGATCCGCGGCCTCGACCAGTCTCTGCCGCACACCATCATACCGACGATCATCGGCGCGATACTTGGCCGTTACTTCTGCAGCAGGTGGTTCGGCGAAAAATGGCCACAGTACAGGGTCGTCTTCGCCGCCGGATTCGGAGCTGGAATGGGGCTGATAACAATGTTCGCACTGGGAATAGTGTTCATGAGCAAGAGCGCAAACCTGTTCCCGATATGAGGAAGATGACAGATGGCAGAGGACAGAAAACAGAATGAAGAAAAGATGGGCAAGATGAGCCAGAAGAACGAAACTGACTTCATAAGCTGGCAGGGATTCAGGATTCCGCTTATGAGGGAATGGCGTCCGCTGAAGATAGAAGGCGGATTCCGCAAGGGCTCGGTCGCGATTGGCGACGTGTCAGGCCCACTCTTCGAGATCAGATGGGTGAGACCGGATGCAGCCGACTTCGACGGACGCGCCTGGATCAGCAGGAACAAGGAGCGGTCCAGCGACAACATCGCTTCCGCTCCGCCACGTCCGCAGGGGTTCTCATCCGTCGGATGGATAAAGGAGTTCGAGGACAAAGGTTCATCGAAGAAGACAGTTTGGTGGGGATATTCCGTTGAAGGAATGGTGTTGATTGAGATAGTCGTAGGCGAAATCATTGACAAGCCATCATATGAATGGATAATTTCGGAGGCGATACCATCCCTCAAGGTGTCGAAGCCCGACGAGGAATGGATCTGGAGGATCTTCAGCGCGCAGTTCTCGGTTCCAGCAGGCTTTGTCCTGGAAAGGCACAGGCTGAACAACGGCGACATGTCCCTTTGCTTCACACGCGGGAAGAAGGAGAGGCTTGTCATGCGCCAGGTATATCCTGCGGACCTCGCAGTCGGCAGGAGATCCCTTGAAAAATGGTTCGACGAGTCCCCATTCAGGGAGAGCAGGAAGTTCAGGGAGGCGAAGGACGGCGTACGTTGCGAAAGGAAGAAGGATTTCACGGTGGACGGATGGAAGCTTGTCCCTTTTCCGTTCGGATTCGTAAGGCCGCGCAGGTGCCGCAGGCTTGCTGCGGTTGACGATGCCAGTGACAGGATCTTCATGACGGAATATGAGTATGGGAAAAGGGATTCGGGCGAAGCTGCGGAGTTCGCAATGAAGAAGATGCGCGGAGGCGTCCTGTGAACCTGTTCGGAAATGTCCCGAAGAATGATGCGATGGGGCGCGCCGCGGCGCTTAACGCGTGTCCGGTGCGCACCAATGCGGTCAAGACGGAGGAGAAGAAGGACAAGCTCTACGTGACGGTCCTCTTCATGAGGCCGAAATGGCAGCAGTGGCTTGGGGCCGAGGAGAAATGCCAGCGGACGTTTGGACTGGACAAATACGGAGTGGAAGTATACCGTGCCTGCGACGGTGGGACTTCCGTTAAGAAGATAGTTGATGTTTTTGCGGAAAACCATAAGATGAGCATCGCCGAAGCGGAGATATCTGTATGCCAGTTCATAAAGACTCTGCTGATAAAGGGGCTTATTGTAATGCAGGTGGAGAAATAAGGTCAATACGATGAAGACAGAACAGGAAATTATGGAGATCGAGTCCCTGCCGCTGGGGAAGATAATCAGCATCACCTGCAAGGGGATCAGGATACGCATATGGCGGTCCCTCATAGTGGTGTCCGGCATCGTCCTCGCGATCGCGTTCCTGTCGTACATCCTCTGCTCGGACGGCTTTGCGCAGAACGTCTCAAAGGCGGCGGGAAGCGCGCTGGAGCAGGCAAACCCGGAAAAGATCCAGGAACTGAAGGACCAGCGCGTCCAGACATACTGGATGGTCGGGCTCGCGATACTGATAAGCTTTGTCGGAATAATAAACGCCATGCTGATGAGCGTCACCGAAAGGTTCCGCGAGATCGGAACGATGAAGTGCCTCGGCGCGATCGACTCGTTCGTCCTGAAGATGTTCCTGATAGAGAGCGTGATCGAAGGAGTGATAGGCGCAATCTTCGGCGTGTCCGCCGGAATCGCGATCGCCTATGCCGAGGGCATGTTCACATATGGTTCGGGAGTATGGACGATGCTGCCGGCCGGATGGTTCATGTGCGTCGTCGGCTTCTCATTCGTCACAGGTGTGATAATAACCGTAGTAGCGGCCCTCTATCCGGCCCGCGAGGCCGCGAAGATGACCCCGGTCGTGGCGCTGAGGGCGGAGCTGTGAGGAATGACGAATATCGAATTGCGAAATCAATTTGAAGACAATTGGATTTTGAAGGAGCGCCGGCGTCCCGCCGGCAATGAATATAATGGGCGGAAACATGGAAAATGATAAAGCGGCTGAAGTTGCGGAAAACCATCTCTCCACGAACTACGTGGTCCGGGCCACCGGCGTGAAGAAGGTCTACACCATGGGCAGCGAAAAAGTCCATGCCCTGCGCGGCGTCGATTTCGCGGTGCGCCGAGGCGAATACATTTCCATCATGGGCCCTTCCGGCTCCGGCAAGAGCACTCTTTTCAACATGATTGGCGGATTGGACAAGCCGAACGAGGGACAGGTCTACATCGACGAGGTCGACATCGCAGCGCTCAATCCCGTCGAACTCGCCTGGCTCCGCTGCCACAAGGTCGGATACATATTCCAGACCTACAATCTCATAACCGTGGCGACCGCCCTGGACAATGTCATGCTGCCGATGACATTCGCCGGAATGCAGCAGGCGGACGCACAGGACAAGGCCGTCAAGCTCCTGGAAAAGGTCGGACTCGGAGAACGCGTCCTCCACAAGCCTCTCCAGATGTCTGGCGGACAGCAGCAGCGCGTCGCAATCGCCCGCGCGCTGGCGAACAGCCCGTCCATAGTCCTCGCCGACGAACCGACGGCGAACCTGGACAAGAAGACCGGACTCCAGATCATAAACCTCCTCAAGGAGCTCAACCAGTCGGAGGGTGTCAGCATAATCACGGCGACGCACGACCACAAGATGCTCGACATATCCGACAGGATAGCGTGGGTGCGCGACGGACGCATAGAGAAGTTCCAGAAACGCTCGGAACTGGAAATCAAGGAAGGTGAGATGCATGTCCAGTGACAATGTCATTTCCATAAAGAAGGTAAAACGCTGCTACCGCATCGGGGGGGAGACTGTCTGGGCGCTCGACGGGGTGGATCTCGACATACGCCGAGGCGAATACCTTTCCATAATGGGTCCGTCCGGCTCCGGCAAGAGCACCCTTTTCAACATGATAGGAGGGCTTGACCTCCCGAGCGAAGGGGAAGTCACGATCGACGGCGCTTTCCTTACGAAGATGAACCAGAAGCAGCTGGCATATGTCCGCTGCAAGAAAATAGGATATATTTTCCAGACGTTCAACCTGATAGAGGTGATGTCCGCGGCAGAGAACGTAATGCTCCCTATAATCTTCAGCGGCGTTTCCGACGAGGAGGCGAAGCAGAGGGCTATAGAGATTCTCGACAGGGTCGGACTCTCCGGACGATATGACCACAGGCCTTCGCAGCTTTCCGGCGGACAGCAGCAGCGCGTCGCAGTCGCCCGTGCACTTGCCAACACCCCGGCGATCCTGCTCGCGGACGAGCCTACCGGAAACCTCGACCTCAAGACAGGAGAGGAACTCATCCGCACGCTGCAGAAGCTCAAGGATGAACTCGGTGTCACAATCATAACCGCGACCCACGACCACAAAATGCTGGCGGCATCAGACCGGGTCATCTATCTCGAAGCCGGCAAGATCATCGACATCAAGACAAAGGAGCATCTCTCCTTCTCATTTGGAAAGATTGGATGATGCTCCGTACGGGTTTGAAAAAAAGGGGGATTCCTTGACATATTTTCTTCTTGCTCTGATAATCATCCTTGCCTCATTGGCTGCGGTCCTTGCATGCTGGAGCCTCAGGAACAGCAGGGCGGCGTCGAAATCTGCGGCTTTCCTTGCACAGAACCAGCACAAGCTGGCGGAGTTCCGCAAGAGTTCCATACCGGCATCCTCTGCCGGAAACGAAGAAACGGCCATGGAAAAGTTCATTGAACTGATAGATGGCATCTTCCATCCCGACGCATCTGTCATATACCTCCACAGGAAAGACGGCGGCAAGGAGACCATTGAAATCATGTGCTGCTCAGGGGTCGTCTCTTCCGTCTTCGTAAGCGGCTGGTCCTCCGAGAGCAGGGAAAAGGTCATGGACAGCCTTGAAAAGTATATCATATTCTCATCCCGTCCGCATCTGCTGTCTTCCGGGGAGATCTCAGGAAATATCCCTTCCCCGTTCCCTTTCAGCCCTGGAGCCGCGATCGCCTCAGTGGTGAAGGCGGAGAACCATGCCTACTACATCCTGCTTCTGAAAAAGGATGTCCGGTCGAGTTTTTCGGAAACCGAGTGCGCCTCTCTTGACTTCTGGAGCTCCTGCATGGAAAAGGAGATTCTCCGCATATGCGCTGCAAGGGAGAAGGATTCGATGGGCAACGCCCTGCAGAAGGCCCACGAGGAGGGAATGGTCCAGATCTCGTCCGGCATCATACACAACATCGGCAACGGACTTACCGTCCTCCAGATGCAGATGAAGTCACTTGAACACCACAGGCAGATAAGGGAGCTGAGCGATTTCCTGCACAAGGAGGCGCTTCCTGTAATCCAGTCACATGTGAAAGACGGCACCCTGCTCGAATTTTTAAAGGATGATCCCAGCGGAAAAGCATATCTCGAGGTCATAGGTGAATCCCTGAGGCAGATATCGGCGTTGAGCCTCGAACTTGGGGAGAACCTGGACAAATCCCTGAAGATGTTCTCCGGCATACTGGAGGTCATAAACCTGCAGCACCAGTTCATAGGCGAGCTGGGGACGGAGAATGTCGTCTCCATCGAGTCAATAATAAGGGATGCCATCCTGATGTCGCAGTCAATCATTGCAGAAAACAAGATTGCCCTGGTAAAGAAGATAAATTCCAGATCAAACCTGCTTGTCGACGCGGCCCTCTTGAAGCATATAACCGTGCTGAACATCAAATATGCCGTGGACTCCATAAACAAGGCCAGCAGGTCTGAGCCGGTGATCTCAATAGGCAGCTCCGAGGAAGTTGAAAACGGCAGGCTGTGGATAATACTGGAGATAAAGGACAACGGATATGGAATCGACTTCAATCCACAGGGGGAGGACCAGCGCGCGCGCGACCTCAGGTTCTGTAGCGAACGTATTGCCAAGTACGGAGGCAGATACAACATCGAATTCAGACAGGGCTACGGTTCAGTGATCACTTTCAGGATGCCGGGATATGTTTCCTGAGGGAATTCAGCACATGCATAAACCCTAATTCCGAAGTTCACGAGTCGCGGCAACTGCAAGGAAACGAGACGAAGCTGTGATAACCACTGCGAGTTGAAGCTGACGCCGCAGTTGCCGATGAATCGTGAACTCCCTTCGGGTTTTGAAAGAGATGAACTATTTTGTGCAAAACGAATTTTTCCATTTTGAACTCATATTTCAGATTCTCATCTCTTTCAAAATCGGGATTAGGGATAAAAGGAGAAGGAGCCCCACGGAGGGGGAATCCGCAGAACTCCTTCTTTATGGAATGGGAAGAAAAGGTCAATTTCATAAACTACTGTGCGGCAACTCCCGATGATTACTTCAGGGACAATGGAATCAACCTTTATCGCTGCCGTAACCTGCCCGAAGTCTCGCACATATAGAGTCAGGCGTCGTGGATTCACCTGAGTTTTTAAAGAACATCCCTGATCCTCTCGGCTTCAGGAGAAAATCGCCGGTATCGCATAAGCTATCACCACTATCATGACTACGGCGTATGTCAGAACATCCATCGGAGTAAATCTCAGTTTGTTCTTCATATTCACTACCTCCGTACTCTTGATTTTCTGATAGTTTTATTAGCAATGACCGTGCCAAGTCAATTTTTATATTTGTAATACCCTTCACAGTAGCTAGTTATAATTATTTAGTACATGTATTGAAAACATGCCAAAACTTACCATAATTTAGTAGAGAATAGGCAGAAACAGTGGTATCTATTTTTTTATAAACAGGTTATGACTTACAATAACCGGAGGTACTACTAAATTATTGTACCGGTTTCTTGTATCCTTTGGAATACCTATTGCTTATCGACTGCTGCGAGATTCCGATCAGCCTTGCCGCCATGCTCTGGTTCCCTTCGGATCGTTTCATGGCCTCGTTGATCAGGGCTTCCGTTAGATCCCTGCTGTCAGGAAGTTTTTCCATTCCCGCGAATATTTCTGAAATATTCGATTTCACCGCGGCAGGATTCACCGCCAATACTGATCCGCCTATATGCTTTGTAAAACTCTCCAGGGAGAGCACCTTTGAACTGTGCTTTCCTACAGCATCATACACCATCGACTTGAGCTCCCTCACATTGCCGGGATAATCATAGTTCTTCAGCAGCACCACCAGCTCCTGCGGATATGCCGGCTTCGGTTTCCTGAACTCATCTGACGCCTGTGCCAGGAAATGCTCCAGAAGAAGAGGAATATCCTCCTTCCTCTCCCTGAGAGGGGGGATGTCTATGTGATGGGTGATAAGCCTGTAGTACAGATCGTTCCTGAACTTCCCTTCTTCCACCAGCTTCAGCAGCCCGCAGTTGGTGCTGGCGACAATCTTTGCGTCGGTGGTCTTCTTCACATCCGAACCAAGAGGCGAATATTCGTGCTCCTGTATCAGGCGAAGAAGCTTCACCTGTGAATCCATGCTAAGGTCCCCTATCTCATCCAGATAAAGCGTCCCCTCGGCAGCCTCCTCGACCAGCCCGCTGCGTGCGTGGTCGGCACCCGTGTATGCGCCTTTCACATGCCCGAACAATGTGTCCGCAAACACATTCGCATCGACACCCGCCACATTTACGGACACCATCTTCCCTTTTCTTCCGCTCAGCGCATGCACCGCATTCGAGAAAAGCTCCTTGCCAGTGCCGGTCTCCCCGGTGATCAGCATCGGATACGATGAGGGAGCAACCGCCTCGCAGTACCGGAACAGCTTCATCATAGCCGGACTGGCAGTGATTATGCCCGAGAAAGCCTCGGGATGCTCAAGCTCAACGGATGACAGCTGCCTTGACAGCATCTCGTTCTCGAGCTTGAGATCCTGCATCTTGACAGCCCTGTTTATCGTGGCTGTGAACAATGAGACATCAAGCGGTTTCAGGATGAAGTCGAAAGCCCCGCCCTTCATGCATCTTATCGCGGTGGATATGTCGCCGGAGCCGGTGACGATGATGACAATTATCTCCGGATGCTCCTTGGTTATGATATCAAGAAGATCCTCCCCCCTTATCCCAGGCAGGTTGAGATCGAGAATTACAATCTTGGGTGAATATTTCTGTATTGCAGGCAGGACTTCCTCGCCGTGCCCTATCTCCAGGTAGTTTTCATATCCTGAATTCTTAAGGCAGCGCGCAATCATCTTCCTGACAATCGGCTCGTCGTCGACTATCAATATTGGAAATCTAGGATTGTCCTTCATCTTCCCCCTCCCACGGCAAAATTGAGCAATTGCTTAAAATATCCCTGTCTTGCATTGGTTACCAGTTAGTGGTAGACAAAAATCCGGTGTTGTTGATTCATTCATAATCATAAGATTTTTCTGTGTCTTCTGTGTGTTCTGTGGTGAAAATAATTATCTTTGATTTATTGTACACCTATGCAATTTTGTGGAGTTTAAAGGCAGTCTGATATGATTGAATGGATTAGAATCAGGAATCTGGCCCTCATCGAGGAGGCCGAGATAGAGTTCAAGCCCGGCTTCAACGTCATCACAGGCGAGACCGGCGCCGGCAAGACCATCCTCATCGGGGCGATCGGCATGCTCCTCGGCGAACGCGCCGACAAGGGCGCCATCAGGACCGGATGCGACTCCTGCGAGATCTGCATGTCCTTCAACCTCCCTTCCAGGATGAGGAAGCCCGTACTCGAGATCCTGGATGGCGCCGGACTCCCCCCTCCGGAAGACAGCACTATCCAGGTGCGTCGGACAATAACCGCGTCCAGCTCCAGGAACTTCGTCAACGACTCCCCTGCAACTCTTCAGACCTTGAAAAACCTCGGCAATATCCTCATCGACACGCACGGCCCCCACGAACACCAGTCGCTGCTGAGACAGTCGGTCCAGCTCGAACTCCTCGACCGCTACGGAGATCTTGAAAAGCTCACTTCGGAATCAACTTCCATCTTCTCTGATCTGAAAAAGACGAGACTTGAGCGCGAAGAGCTTGAAAAGGGCATCCCCTCCTCTTCCGAAGCCGAACACTTCCGCTTCATCGTCTCCGAAATCGGGAAAGCCGGCGTAAATCCGGAAGAAGAAGAGGAACTTGTCACACGCCACAGGCTGGCGTCCAACTCACACGACATCCTCGAAACTGCCCAGAACGCCGTCGGAATGCTCAAGGAATCTGAAGGCTCCCTCACCGACAGGATTAGCGAGATATACCGCGTCATCCATGGCTTTGAAGGCGCAGATCCTGAGATGGCCGCAAAGTTCCTCAAGCAATGCGAATCCCTGACGGAGAACGCGAACGAGCTTGCAGAAGGCATCCAGCGCTACACCGGGAACATCGAGCTTGATGAGAAGGAGTTCACGGAACTCGAGGAACGACTCCGCATAATCCAGAATCTCAAGAGAAGATATGGTCCGACGCTGGCGGATGTCATAAAATCCGCTGAGAACGCCAGGAAGAAGCTCGACGAGTTCGAGAATTTCGAGAGCATCAGGAACTCCTTCGTCGAAAAGGAGAAATCCCTGAGCGACAAGCTCCTGAAAAAGTGTTCCGAGATATCGAAGAAGCGCAGGGAAATTTCCGCGAAGTTCGCAAAAAAGGTTTGTGCTGAACTCCGGAAGCTTGGATTTGCCAGATCCGATTTCACTGTCGACTTCAAGCAGATCGAGCCCGGCCCCTCCGGTTTCGATGTAGTTGACTTCATTTTCTCACCGAATCCCGGCGAGACAGCCAAGCCACTGCGAGAAATCGCAAGCAGCGGAGAAATTTCCAGGGTGATGCTCGCCTTGAAGACGGTTCTGTCGGCGGCTGACTCCATTCCGGTGCTGGTGTTCGATGAGATCGACGTGAACATCGGCGGCGAGACCGCGATGATCGTCGGACAGGAGCTCAAGGGACTTGGAGATTCACACCAGGTGCTCTGCATCTCTCATCTTCCGCAGGTCGCGGCATGCGCAGACACCCATTACAGCGTGGAGAAGTCGGTCGCCAAAGGGCGGACCTTCACTGCGATCTCCGTGCTCACCGGCGCCGACAGGAAATCCGAGATCGCAAGGATGCTCGGTGGCGGCAAGGCCGCCGAAAAACACGCCGAGGAAATGCTGAAATAACCCCTTGATATACCCATTCCTGGGC
>CAZDNQ010000001.1:33865-40678 GCA_964506605.1 uncultured Victivallis sp.
GCATTATATTGCATAATAGTCTTGACTTTTATGCAATATTCTGATTTTTAGCCATTTATGTTCAGTTTTTCATATCCCCTATTTTCCTGGCATATTTATCATTCAGCAAAATAAAATTAGATCCTTCCGCAATCCTTCCTGCCTTCCTTTGATTTATATCAAAAAGATATATGTCGTGCCTTTCATCGAAGACAAGTTCCTTGCCGTTGTCAAGGAAACACACGTCATTGAACCATCTGTTGCCAAGCTTTAAAAGCCCTGGATTATCTCTGATGACAATTGCTTTGCCTTCTACTACTATCCTAAGATGACTGCCAAGACCAGGCATTGAAAAAGCTTCTTGTCCTTCGCCCTTATCATTTGGAAATCTTACCCCCCAGTCGTTGCCTCGATACCAGCGGCTGCTTCCAAAGCGTCCGAAAACACGAGATAAACAGCATTTGTTTTGCTCGCATTTAGTTATAGAAGCTGTCATCCTGTCTCCGATTGTAATCATATCAATCTTGTTGCCTGCTTTTACGTATAGTGAACTATTTTTATCAGACCATGCTATTTCCGCATCTGAAAAATCCCCATCAAGATAAAGTCCGGCATTTATGTCCTTCCCTGAATCAACTGCAAATAAAACGAGTTCATATGGTTTAGGTTCTCCAACATGCCTGATATAAGCTACAATTTTACCGTCAGGACTACATGCAACCTGATCCATCATGAACTGTTTACTCGTCTTCCAGCAGACGATAGGCTTACTATCTGATTCTCGGAAAATGCAAAGGTTATTATCAGCATTCCTGTATAAGCAGATATTCTGGTCTGGAAGATATTGGTAGTCCCTTACCCTGTCTGATACCAAAACTCGTGAATTATTTCCGTCAGTTCCTATTGCACAGAGAATTCCTTTACTATTGACATATAACAGTGTTGTCGGAGGAACACATGCCCATCTGGAATCATCTGTAAATTCCTTTACATCATGTATAGGCTTTGTGGCGATATAATGCAATGGGGCAAGAACCACATATGTAGCTATATTTCCAAGCAGGACAGCCATTGCCAGCCTGCGGGAAACAATTTGAATTTTACGGTTCCGACACCATACGGCGATTACAATATATTCAGCAACCAAAGACACTGTGAAATAAATGGATGTTCCTAGGAGCATAACCCAGGGATACGCTCTGAAATAAGGGGCAAATGCCTGTGGCAGTATCTGCCAATACATCCATGAATTGAAAATCTTTACAGGAATCCCAGCAGCAAGAGATACCATATTTGCCACGAACACAGGCGATAACGCCTTTCGATATGGAATCTTAAGCCCAATAGAGATGAATATCGCTTCGACAAGAACTACGAATATGGTAAGAGGCACGAGAATAATAATACCAGCAACTGCGACAAAACCGAAGTTTATGGAATCGGCCCTGGCCTCGATAGGCAAAAGGATGCTCATGACCACAGAACACACAATCGCAAGCCATCGTTTATATGATGTTGTGCACAATTTTATTGGCTTCCTTTATGGATTACCCCATCACTCCTGGCTGACGAATATCAGCTTGCTTGTATCAAAGCCCAGCGCGGACGCTTTCTTCAGAAGATCATCTTTTACATCGTTTTTTATTTTCGGTGTTCTGGAGAGAATCCACAGATAGGATTTGTTGGGGCCGCAAACGAGAGCGTACTGGTAGTTTTCATGGTCAAGCTCAAACACGACATATGAGCCGTAGAACGGACCGAAGAACGAGACCTTCAGGTAGCCCAGGTCGGTCTTATCTACAAAATAAGCCTTCCCTTCGGCTTCCTTCCAAATGTTCTTTTCAGCGGAAAAACCGCGGTTAAGAACTTTGACGCCTCCGTCATCCCGCATGCTGTAGTCGGCGGTCACCCGGGTCAGCCCCCGCTCAAAGGAATGGTCCAGCCTCGCAATCTCGTACCACCTGCCAAGGTATTTGTCCAACTTGAAATTGTCTACGGGCTTTACGTTTTCCGGTATGCCCATGCATCCCGCCAACAACATTAGCAAAGCTGCTGGCAATATTCTCATTTATTCCTACTCCTGGATACAGGCCTCAGATTTAGCGGCTGATTTCGTCAGCAAGGAAATCTCATTATTATCATCCAAGCTTTTCCACATCAGCCTTGTCCTGCAGGCGTTTAGTCGACTTCCTGTTCCTTATCAGATCCTGCTTAGCGATAAAAACAACTTCAAAATTCCCATCTTGTGCTTTTCTAACAACTTCAATAGTTCTTTGAAGTCTTGCTGGATATTCATATAGGAATTTTCCTGATTGAAGCCTCAAATTCTCCAAAGCGTCGAGTCTCTCTTCGGGAGTTTTGCTCCTCCAGTACTTTTTATCCTGAGATGCTTCTTTTCTGAATGTTGTTACTGATAACGTTTTCTTCATTTTCTGAATATAATATTCAAAATTTGCATTTTCAAGAAATGGCAGGTACCTGATCCTATTTCACAAACCCTGCGGCCACAACGCTGAGCCGCCTGCCGCCTTCAAAAGCTACAGAGAACTGTTTTGCTGCAATACCTGAATACGTCACATCCGTTATATCCGAGTTTCCGGTATTCCCAGCGATCTTCGCAAGGAGTTCCAGCTGTTCGGAGGCTAAAAGTGAGATACTTGAAGGTGTCCCTGCCTCATCCGGATCGCCGATGGATGCAATCGCTATCAACCCGATGCCTCCGGATCCGATGTCAGACTCCTGTGTACCGTCGATGATCCCGATTGCTTTCAAGTTCGCAAGCACTTCAGCCTGCCTACCGGTCGATACATGCACCATGAAGGGGACGGCGGACAACGCGGAAGTGGCCGTGGTGTCATTTCCAACACCGGCACCTTCAACTCCGTAGAAGAACATATAGAGGCCTTCATCGAGCTTGTCTGCAAGTTTCGTGTCATCTTCAGCCTTGCCCATGGTGCTGTCAATCCACATCGTCTCGTATGCATTGACTATTGCCTTCTCGCCCCAGCCGTTGCGGGTATCAAGGAAGTTCTGGAGACCGACGATGTCGTCCTGCAGAGGAACCGCGACGGGTTCTGCTGGCAGATAGCAGGACATGTCAAAGTAGCCGTTAATTTCAAAATGCCCCTTCCTGCTTGCGACAGTGTGGCTTGCCGTCCCCTTTGCAGCATCGGGCATATTCTCGAAAAAGAAGTCGAAGGTATGTTCACCTTCGCTGTTCACCGGCGCCGAATACTTGAACATCCCCTTGGCGTCGGACTTGGTCAGTATTGACACGAGCCCGTTTATAGGATTCCTGGCCTTGACGACCATATTCGGGATTCCTGTGCCTGCCCCGTCCACTACTCTGCCTGCGAAAACCGCAGTAAACGGTACTGGAAGGTTATTGTCGGGTACAGCCGTCAGAACTATGTCCGCGACAGAATAACATGTTATTTTAAGGGTTACCCCGGAATATGCCTTTGTCCCGTATAGAAGGAAGTACCATGTGCCTGCAGCGGGATTGCTGACCGTGATGGTCTCGACCGTACCGGCCTCCACGCCCTTTGCCACGTACGATGACTTGGTCGGATAATTTGCGAATTTCGCAAACAGGTCACAGTCGTTGGCTAGGACCGGGCTGCCATCCAAAACTGCAACAATCCTTGTAGTACCGAAGGGGACCTCGATAGAGAAATATTTGAATCCTCCGGCGACATCATCAAGAACGGCTGATGTATCCCCGCTGTCCACGCTGGTAGCAGAATAGCTTTTCCCTGATGCAAGGGCCTGCCCCTGTACGGCCGGGCTGAAATCGCTGTCATATCTATATACCACAGGATCATCAAAACCGTATTTCGCCTTTACTCGGTAATAGAAAATCGTGTCTGGCGGCGCCGTAGTATCATCGTATGAAGTTCCAATTATCTTCTCGAATGTCATATCGTTGTCCAGCAGCGTCTTGTCCGTATACCGGTAAACGTCATATGATGTCGCGCCGGGCACCGCCGCCCACGAGACTGTAACTTTGTCCGAGTATGTACCATTTCCTGCAGTAATCGTCGCCGGACCTTTCCTAGACAGGTACCCGGCGTTGCACTTGCTTATAGGGCCAATACCGTTCAGGTTACTTGCTGCTATCCAATAATAATAAAATTTTGCACCCGCTCCGTCTCTAGGGTCCAAGTCGTCTCCATAGTCATCATAAGACAAGGCGCTCGTCTCGGCCAGCGGCACATCCACAAGGGGATCTGGTACAGACAGGGCATCTCCGGTACGGAAAACAAGATATGATGCCGCAGCCGCGACCTTCGTCCATTTGATATTGATCCTATCAAAGAAAAGTCCGTCGGAAGCGGTTGGCGCAGCAGGAGCAAGAGAGGGGGTGTTCATCACGAATCCGGAGTTGAACGCAGTAGGCTTGCTTGAGCCAGCTCCATTTATGGCTGTGACAAAGTAATAATAGACAGTATTGGCTGCGACATCCCTGTCTTCATAGATGTTGTCGGATGTCTCGGCAATCCTGTCTCCTTCAACCGGTGCCAGCTTTGTAGTGTTCCTGAAGATTTTGTAGCTGGTGGCCCCGGGCACAGTTTTCCAGCTTACCGCAACCATGTCTTCGAAAAGTCCGTCGCTTGCGAGAAGACCAGACGGCACGGCCGGAGGCTTGTCATAATATTTGGCAACGAACCCAGCTCCGGTATATGCTGCATGCCCGTAGATCCTGAATATCCAGTCACCTCCTGCGGGATCTGTGATCTGTACGAGCTCGTTTGTGCCAGCTCCGGATGAACGTCCTGCGACGATCCCATCAGGTCCTACCACTTCCAGATCACAGTCTCCTTTACCCCCATAAGTCCTGGCTTCCAGCAGATTCTGCCCGTCCGGGACATTCATCTTGTACTGTCTGCATGTTCCTGCAATCCCCGAAAAGGATGCAATTGCAGTTCCAGACAAGGCCGGCATGATGAAGTTGGCTGTGACTACTGCATTTCCAGACAAGGCAACGGAAGTGCTTGCTGAATCCGGATCATCTATCACGGCCGCACCGGAGACGGTCCAGTTGACAAACGGATATCTTGGATCTGTTTCTGCCGCAGTAATTGGAACCTGCGTGACGGTCAGCACAGTCGACGTCCCTGGCGCCGGAGTCACAGACTTCCCTCCTATCCTGGCCATGGTCAATGCTGCAGTATCATGTGCAAAATTGGCTTTGACAGATCCGTTCGACGTTAGAGACACAGTCGTTTCCGCCGAAGCAGGAGCAGCAACTTTTGCCCCGCCTGAAACAATCCATTTTTCAAAATGATAGTTTGGAGTTACAACGGTCGCCTTTATCGGGATAGGCGTCACGGTATCCACAATCAATGTCCCTGTTGCTGGATCAGTGGTTCCGTTGCCGTCATTGGAGATGCCCAGGGATGCCTTGTTGTGCTCGAACTCGGCCTGGAGCCCGGCGGTGGCCCCGTCAATACCTGTAAGAGTGAGAGTGGTGCTGGCCGCGTTGATATCCGCAAAAGTCCCAGCCCCGGACAGCGTCCATTGGATAAAATGCCAGTTTGCGGCAGCAGTGGCAATTATTCGCAGCGGGGCATAGGCGGTTACATCCATGGTTCCAACTGCAGGCGATGTTGAACCATTGCCGAGCTTGGATATGGTAAGAGAATTGATATTCTTCGTAAAACTCGCCTTTATGGTCGCATTGGCGGAAGCCGTGAAGAATGTAAACTCGTTCAGCTCATTGGAGAACACCCCTGACCCGCTCGTAACTGTCCACTTCAGGAAGTGGCATCCTTCAGCAGGAGTTGCGGTGACTCCCTGTGACACACCCTTCTGCACAACCTTGGACCCGGACGGATCAGTCGTCCCACTGCCCTCGACAATGATTTTAAGAGTGTAGTCGTTATCTATTTCAGTAGCAGAGACCGTAGTACTTACGAGCCCCGGAGCTGAACATGTTATCACTGCGCTTCCATTGACGGCATCCGCGTCCTTGGCGGCGGCAAGGGTGACATCCTGATAGACATTCCAGTTCTCCGAGGTGAAAGTCAGGGTTGACCCGGAAGATACAGTAATGTCGGTGTCTCCGGATGTCCTGGCGACTGTCACTACCACCTGGTCTTCAGGAGGTCCGCAGAGCCTTACCTTGAATACAGCCGTTCCTTCCTCGGGCACGTCGATCGCCGTGACATTGGTGTCTATAGACCTGTCGATATCGAAATTGGCTGTCACCACCATGTCCTTCACGACGTTCACGAGGGTCAGGGGATTTGCAGTTCCTGCATAGTCGCCTGTCCATCCTATGAACTTATATCCGCTGCTGGAGGTCTCGGCTGTAACTGGAGTGCTTGAACTGCCCCTGTTGACGATCTGGGATGTCGTTCCGTTTACAACACCATGGGAACCGGCGACAAAGATCACAAGATAACGGGGATAACACTGGTATCCGTTCCATGTCGGTTCCGAAAAGCCCGAGTTCGTGGACTTGAAGAAGATGTTGAAATTCCTGGCCGTGCCGTCGAATACGGCGGATCCGAAATATGATGGCGCATCACCTTCGAAATATGCCGTAGACAGCTTTGCGCACAAATAGAACGCCCAGTCCTGGATCTGAGTCACGGTCGAAGGAATGGTTACCGTTGTCATGGCCGAACAGTTCTGGAAAGCCCTTATCCCTATCGTTGTCACTCCTTCCGGGATGGCAATGCTTGTGGCGGAGGAGCATTTGGCGAACGCCTTGTCGCCGATCGAAGTGACGCCAGCCGGTATGACAATGCTGGTTGCAGTCGTGGTGTCCTGGAATGCGGAAACGCCTATTGACTTCACCTGCACTCCCCCAATTGTCGCGGGAATATC
>CAZDNQ010000002.1:0-31100 GCA_964506605.1 uncultured Victivallis sp.
TGACGAACACCAACCTCGATGCCGGTCTCCCGGTAATATACGGAATCATCAAGCAGAATGACAATGCCGGACATTCAATCGTCTGCGACGGATATGGGTACAATTCCGGAACACCATACCATCATCTCAACCTGGGCTGGGGCGGTTCCAGCGACATGTGGTACAATCTTCCAAACATCGGGACAAGCTACGGTTTCAACTCGGTGACTGAAATAGTATACAATATATACAAGACAGGCAACGGGGAAATCGTAAGCGGCCGTGTCACTGCCGGAGGTACGCCAGTGAGCGGTGCGACGGTTACAGCCGGGACAGCCACCGCCACGACAAACGCCAAGGGCATCTATGCCTTGACAAAACTCCAGCCCGGAACATATGATGTCACGGTCACCGTGGCGGGATATTCACCTGCAATACAGAGGAAGACGATCATTGTTTCAAAAGACGACGCCCCTACCGGGAACATATGGGGTGTTGATTTTGCGCTTGTCACAGGCGCCACAGCTCCGCTGGTGGTCAGCGAGGGGATAGGAAATATTACAGGCTCTTCAGCTGTATTCAACGGAGAAGTGGTGACGGAAAACGGAGCCACCGTGACTGAGCGTGGAGTCTGCTATGGGACTTCTGCAAATCCGACTGTCTCCGGCGGCAAGGTTGCAAGCGGGACAGGAACGGGCGACTTCAGCTGCACCATAAGCGGACTTACGCCTGAAGCAAAGTATTATGTGCGCGCCTATGCCACCAACTCCGTAGGGACCACATACGGTGATAACATCTCTTTCATCGCCCATAATGAGACGTTCCCGGTGAACATGTCAATGCCTGTCGGCTGGTACCAGCCGGAGACATCATCTTTCCCATGGATCGTGAACATGACCGGCGGATACGAAGGCAACTACTGCATATCCTCAGCCTATTGTCCGGCTAACAGTTCAAATTCCGAAATAGCATATACCGGTTATTTCAATGCCGGCACTGTCAGCTTCTACTACAAGGTATCAAGCGAGAAGGACTACGACTTCTTCAAGTTCTATATTGATGGCACGGAAATGGTCAGCGCTTCCGGAGAAGTTGCTTGGACACTCGGTTCATACGCCCTGACCGCTGGCAAGCATACCCTCCAGTGGTCGTTTTCAAAGGATCTGTTTGTTGCAGGAGGGACAGACAACGTCTGTATCGACTCGGTATCCCTGCCTTCCCTGCAGAACGGCATATTTGTGACCTCCCCGAACGGAGCCGAAGACTGGCTCCAGGGTACGGCAAGGCAGATCACGTGGTGTGGGGCCGGAGTCGCCGGTAACGTAAAGATAGAGCTCCTGAAGAACGGTTCGGTCAATTCCACCATAGCCGCCAGCACTGCAAACAGCGGGGAGTATTATTGGACGGTCCCTGCGGCACAGACGCCCGGGACCGACTACAGTATAAAGGTTTCATCGGTCAATACTCCTGCCACAAACGACCAGAGCGATGCGAACTTCACGATCAGCGCCCCTGCGCTGGCGGTTGCTTTCCCGAACGGCGGCGAAAGCCTCAGCCAGGATTCGACGAACAACATCACCTGGAGCACCCACGGTATCAGCGGCAATGTCAAGATCGAACTGATGAAGAACGGAGTTTCCAACCTGGTAATCGCCGACAGCACGGAGAATGACGGTACGTTCTCCTGGAGAATACCGCTTGAACAGACCATAGCTTCAGACTACAAGATAAAAATTACAAGCATCGACATGCCCGCATACAGCGACCAGAGCAATGCGAATTTCTCAGTAAGCACAGGTATTCCGACGATCACTGTCACTTCCCCCAACGGCGGTGAAAGCATCTACAGGAGCGCAAATTATGCGGTGAAATGGACGTCGACGTGCATCACCGGAAACATCAAGGTTGAACTACTCAAGGGTAGTTCGGTCTATTCCGTACTCGCTGACAGCGTTCCGAACAGCGGGAAATACACCTGGACAGTCAACACCCTTGATGCGGGGACTGACTTCAAGATCAGGCTGACAAGCGTTTCTCTGCCAGGCGTCACTGATCAGAGCGACGCTGCTTTCACTCTCCTCACCCCCTCTCTTACTGCTGTAGACACCTGGGGGGATGTTACGATTGGAAATGAAATCATGCTCATGGGAAGCTGTGAAAATCTTTCAGGGGCGGTCAAGATAGACCTCTACAAGGGAGGGGCTTTCTTCAGGGAAATTTGCGTGGCGACCCCGTTTGTAGACTTGTACAATTACAGCTGGACGGTATCCGGAGACATACCGGAGGGGCCGGACTATTTCATCAGGTCATCGAGCACGAACGCCACTATGGTGTATGTTGATACGGCCACCTTTGCGATCAAGCTTCCCCCGTCATTCTTCTTTGTCACCGATTACCAGTCGATGAGCATTCCTGAAGGATCGTCCGGTTCATTCCAGGTCAAGCTCAGCGAGGCTCCGCAGTCAAACCTGGTTGTATCAGTGGCGAAATCCGGCGACGCAGGCATCAGCCTCACTTCCAGCGCGACGCTGACATTCACCACATCAAACTGGAACACGTACCAGACCGTATCACTTGCCGTAGCCGAGGACGCCGACAAGGCAAACGGAGTGGCAACAATAACGCTTTCCGGGGCATCAATCGCCAGCCACGACGTATACGTGAATGGGATTGACGACGACTGTTCGATCAATGTTACTAACGACGGCAAAGGAACCACATCTCCGTCCGGTTCCAAAATCACTGAAAAGTCAACTCCTTACAGCATATCCGCCACCCCTTCGGCCGGATACAGCTTCCTGAACTGGAGCACGACAGGTGGAACTGCGACATTCGCAGATGCGAGTTCCGCAAGCACGACCGTATCGGCTACAACTGACTGTACAATAAAGGCGAATTTCGTCACCACCGCCCAAAATCCGGGATTTATCTACTTCTCTTCGCCGGCCTACGCAGTTGGCGAAGGAGACGTGACAGCGACAGTCACCGTAAAGAGGGGAGGCGGCAGCTCCGGCGCCGCATCCGTCAATTATGCGACAAGCAATGGCAGCGCAAAGTCCAGTTCCGACTATACGGCCAAATCCGGAACGTTGAACTGGGCTGAAGGGGATTCCGCCGACAAGACATTTGCCGTAGCAATAACGAATGATGCACTTGATGAGTCGAACGAGACCATAACCCTGACCTTGAGCAGCGTGTCCGGTGCAACTCTCGGATCCCAGTCGACCGCGACCCTCACAATTACCGATGACGATGCTACACCGGTCGTGAGCTTCGCAACATCGTCGCAGACCAAGGCCGAGAGCGCAGGAGCGGTGACGATAACGGTCCAGCTTTCAACTGCCAGCGGGCTGGCGGTCAATGTTCCTTTTACGGTCACAGGCACTGCCAATCTGGCTGACTATTCGATTTCCTCAAGCCCTCTTACGATTGCGGCAGGTTCAACTTCTGCGAACATAACAGTGACATTGGTGGATGATGCTGTTGCCGAACCTTCTGAAACTTTAATAATCAACATGGGATTTCCGTCCGGCGCGACCAAGGGAGCGATAACGGAGCATACCCTGACGATCACTGACAATGATTCTTCTGTCAACGGTGTCATAGCTCTTTCATCCGCGAGCTACAGCGTTGCCGAGAATGCTGGAACAGCGACGATAACCGTGAAACGAAACGGCGGAAGCACCGGAGCAGCAAGCGTGCAGTATGCAACGAGCAACGGGACAGCTACGGCAGGATCAGATTATACTGCTGCATCCGGTACCCTGAACTGGACAGACGGCGATGCGGCCGACAAGACTTTTACGGTTGCGATAACAAATGATACGATTGATGAAATTGACGAGACCGTGACCATCACCCTCAGCAATGCGACCGGAGCTTCGCTTGGCAGTCCGTCCAGCGCAAGTCTGGCGATAACCGACGACGATGCCGCGCCAACGGTAAATTTCACAGCCGCCTCCCAGAGCAAGGCTGAGAACGCCGGTACAGCGACGATAACCGCCCAGCTTTCCGCCGCGAGCGGTCAGGCTGTGACAGTTCCTTTCACAGTTTCCGGCACGGCCAGCAATCCGGCCGACTACACGATCACTGCAAGCCCTGTCACAATCGCCGCAGGTTCAACAACTGCAAGCATAACTGTGACGATCGTAGATGATGTAGTTGCCGAATCGGATGAAACGATCATTGTCACAATGGGTACCCCGACCAATGCAACAAAAGGTGCGACGAGTGTCCATACTCTGACGATAACCGACAATGATTCCGGTGCAGCCGGATCAATAGCTTTCTCAGCGGCAACCTACACCGTGGCTGAAAATGGTGCTTCCTCCACAATAACCGTAAAAAGGACCGGAGGAAGCTCCGGAGCCGCTTCAGTGCAGTATGCGACAAGCAACGGTACGGCGACGGCCGGATCGGACTACACGGCAAAATCCGGGACCTTGAACTGGGCCGACGGCGATGCCGCCGACAAGACGTTCACCGTGGCAATAACAAACGATTCAATCGACGAGAACGATGAAACTGTAAATCTCGCCCTCAGCAATGCTGCAGGAGCATCTCTTGGAGCCCAGAGCACCGCAGTCCTTACGATAACCGACGATGACGCGGCACCAACTCTTAGCATCAATGATGTGACCGTCACGGAAGGAAATTCCGGTACAGTGAACGCGACATTTACGGTCACTCTTTCGGCTGCCAGCGGCAAGACCGTCACGGTCAGCTATGCCACTGCCGATGGAACAGCCACTCAGCCTGCCGATTACACTCAGGTCACGGCCACCACCCTCACATTCAATCCCGGAGACACATCAAAGACATTCAACGTCGCCGTCAAAGGAGATACCCTCAACGAGGCGAATGAGACTTTCAATGTTAACCTTTCCAGCGCTGTAAATGCGACGATAGCCGATGCGACAGGCGTCTGCACGATCACCGACGACGATGCTGCGCCGACCGTGAACTTCACTTCGGCATCGCAGGGCAAGACAGAGAACGGCGGAACCGCAACGATAACCGCACAGCTTTCAGCGGCGAGCGGTCAGACCGTCTCTATTCCTTTCACAGTTTCCGGCACGGCCAGCAATCCGGCCGACTACACGATCACTGCGAGCCCTGTCACAATCGCCGCGGGTTCGACAACCGCTGCAATAACAGTGACAATTGTGAATGATACTACGGTCGAGCCAGCTGAGACCGTGATTGTGACGATGGGAACTCCGACCAACGCGACAAAGGGAACGACCTCTGTCCATACCCTGACGATAACCGACGATGACATTCCGAGCATAACGGCTGATCTCTCAACTGTCACCGTACCAGAAGGAGGAACAGCCACGTTCCAGGTGAAACTGAGCGACCAGCCGGCGGCAGGTGTGATCGTCGCAGTTGCGCGCAGTTCCGGGGATACAGACATAACCGTGAGCGGTGGATCAAGCCTAGTCTTCACAACCTCTAACTGGAACACATACCAGACCGTAACCCTTGCTGCCGCAGAAGACGCTGATCTTACCAATGGCACGGCCACGATATCATGCACTTCCTCCGGAGCCACCGCCAAGAACGTCACGGCAACCGAGGCTGACGACGACTTTACCCTTACCGTGAACAACGGTGGAAACGGCAGCACTTCTCCTGCCGGTGCGGCAACCGTGGACAAGCACAACTCTCCATTCACGGTAGTTGCGACACCTAGTGCAAACTATCATTTTGTGAACTGGACTGTCTCTTCAGGGAGCGCGACATTCGCAGATTCCGCCAGCGCCATCACGACAGTGACGGCATCGGCAAATGTGGCAATTTCCGCGAATTTCGCACATGACACCGCAGTTCTGACCATGGTATGCAACGGACTTGGCACGACTTCCCCTGCTGCAGGATCCACTACGACCTTAAATACCGCCACGGCTACGGCTATCACCGCCACTCCGTCTTCAGGCAACAGCTTTGTGAACTGGACCGTGTCAGGCAATGCGACGGTCGCAAATGCGAATTCCGCAAGCACAACAGCCACTTTATACGGCAATGCCACGGTTACGGCGAACTTCGTGCTAGGAGGTGCGAAGGGAAGCGAGAAGGTGTTCAAGTTCATAGTTCCAGCGGGTCAGACTTCATTCAAAGTCGTATCTTCTGGAGTAATCGGCGACTGCGATCTCTACGTCAGGCAGGGGGCGGCCCCCACCCTGGATTCCTATATTGCAAAGAGCACCAACAATGGACCTTCAGAGTCGATTGAAATCTCAAATCCCCAGGCCGGAGACTGGTATGTGCTTCTATATGGTTATGATTCCTATTCCGGCGTATCGCTTACTGCGTCCTGGAATGCCCTTGCCCCTTCAATGGTCACGGGTCTGACGGCATCAAAGGGCACATATTTCGACAAGATAAAGCTCAAATGGACGTCTTCAGGAGCAGGATTGCAGTATGAGGTATGGAGGGCGGAATCGGACAACATAGGGCTTGCGAAAAAGATAAGCCCCGCGGTAAATGCAATAATATATGACGATGTATTCCCTTCCGAAGGATCATTCTGTTATTACTACTGGGTAAGGGCTGTAAACGCAAGCGGTGCGGGAGAGTTCAGCTCGTCCGCGGCCGGGAACACCATTTTAGCGGAAACCTTGCTTCTCAAGAACGGAACTTCGATAACCGGAATATCCGGCGCTGAAGGCTCCTTGCGGACATATAAGCTTGCAGTTCCCGCCGGACAGACATTGCTTGAAGTCAAGATATCCGGAGGAACAGGAGACTGCGACATTGAAGTCGGACCGGAAGGAAGCGTCTCGAAGAGATATGCAATATCCGGAGGAAATTCGGAACTGGTACAGATAGAAAACCCGGCCGAAGGAACATGGATCATATCTCTCTCCGGCAGGACCGCCTACGCCAAGCTTTCACTTGTGGCTAAATATTCGAATGCAGCTCCGGCAGCCCCGGCCGGCCTTGCCGCCAGCGACGGACTCTACGATGACAGGGTGGCTGTAACCTGGAAACCTTCCATTTCAGCTACGAGATACGAGGTCTGCAGGAGCACTTCGAATGCATCTTCGACAGCCGCTTCCCTCGGAGAGGTCGCAGACTGCGCATTTGATGATGTCAGCGCCGAAGCCGGCATCACATATTATTATTTCGTGAAGGCTGTGAACGCCGCCGGAACCAGCAAGTTCAGCACCGGAAATTCAGGGTGGCTGTCAAAGACTCCTGCGATACCAGGAGCTGTTACGGCTTCCGACGGAATTTATTTCGACAAGATCCGCGTATCATGGGCGAAGGTGGCGGGAGCAACATCATACTCGGTGTACCGCACGGAAACCGCAACGCCCGCCCCGAATCCTGCCGTCGCCACCCCGATAGGGGATACAGGAGCCCTGTTCATAGATGATTTCGGGGATGATCTCATTCCTCAGGCCGGAGGAGCATTGAAGAGCTATTACTACTGGATAGCCGCAAAGAACGGAAACGGCATCACCGTAATCAGCAAGTCCAATGCAGGAAGCTTGTCCTCAAAAGGGCCTGCCACTGTCAAGGCGAGCGCAGGTACGTATTCGGACAAGGTGACAGTAACCTGGTCGGCGGTCGCAGGAGCCACGTCCTATGACGTATACCGCTATGACGACAAATACTACAAGGTCAATGAGAACAAGGTCGGCGATGCGGTTGCCGCGACATGCTTCGACGACGCCAGTGCCGTAAAAGGCACATCATATTATTACAGGATCAGGGCGAAATACGGTAAATACTATGACAGCTCGTTCAGCACGGCAGTCGCCGCAGGATCAGCATCAGGAGAGTTTGACCCGAACACCACATCGCTGGTTGACGGTAAAGCCTCCACAGCTACTGGAACCATGGTCAAAGGCAGTTCGCTGTATTACTCCATCGATGTCCCCGCCGGCACGACACGTCTTGTCGCAACCCTCTCCGGGACAGGGACAGCCGCAGCAAACGACTGCAATCTGTTTGCGAAGTTCGCAAATTTCCCGACGTTATCCTCATACAACGCCAAAGGCGTGGAAAACCTGACAAGCGAGACTCTGACGGTCAGCAATCCTGCTGTTGGAACATGGTACTTCCTCCTCTACGGAGCCACGGAATATTCCGGAGTATCGCTGACGGTCAAGTGCTATTCTGCCACGGACATTGTCCTGACGCAGGTGCCTGCAAGCGGAACTGCGGCCCCGTTTACCGCGGCATTCAAGGGTAAGGTGGTAGATGAATCAGGTACTGGAATCCCGGGAATGCTGGTGCAGGCGAGGAATCCTATCACCGGCCTTACCAGTCTTCTGACCAAGACCGACGCAAAAGGAGCATTCACATATTCCGCCCCCGTCAATGTCGAAGGGGAGCATACTTTCGATTTCTTCTTCACGGAGATTCCTGATCCCGCCAAAGGGACCGCCAGCCATACCGTCGCAACCAAAAAGGGATGCCTGGAATCAAACGGATTCTTCGACTTCTCGGCATATATCGCGGCAGATTCCATAAACATATCACAGGCTGAAGCATTCGGATTACAGAAATTCCTCAACACCAGGAACGGATGGGACGACAACACCATCGATACCTCGTTCGGTGAGATGTGGATTGAAAAGACGGTCGCCTCGGCCTCCTCCGACGCAAAACTGTCCGCCAAGATTGATGAAGGCCTCTACATGGTCTTCTATGGAGTCGAAGGTGCAGGGGTCGGAAACGGCATGACTGTGAATTCCGCAATCTCCACGGTCCCGTTCATGGTGCATGTCGAATCTTCGAAGGTGTCCGGAGTAATGGATTCCCTTGCATTGCTCGGAGTAATGGACGACACCCAGAGGGCTGCAGTTTCCAAAGGCAGTACAGGTATTATAGCAGTATCGTCAATCAGCAGTGCATCTGAAGGCGCTGACGGCATCATGGACATATCGATGCTCGGCTGCGAACAGCTGGAGATCCTTGCGGACATCGCAAGCGGAACCGCGGTCTTCGTAGAGGACAGGAAGTATCTTGATTCAGTTTCAAAGATGATGACCGTTTCCATCGACGGAGGGAAAAGGAAGATAAACGTCATCATCACTTCATTTGTAAAATAGGGCGGACATTGGAAAATAAAGATAGGGACGGCGGACAGCCGTCCTTATTTTTTCCCTGGCGGCGGCTGGCATATGAATTCCTATGTCCCAGTAAAATCGGAGGGATATTCGCTTCCATCGGTATTGACCAATCCGTTTTATGAAATATTTTGAGAAGATTCCAGAATACAATATTTCGGAGCAAATATGCAACAGAAGCGGAAGGTCGTGCTGATAATGACCGACACCCAGCGGAAGGACATGCTGGGCTGCTATGGGAACAAGGATATGAAGACACCCTGTCTCGACAGGCTTGCGGCAGGAGGGGTCAGATTCGAAAATGCATACACCTGCCAGCCGGTCTGCGGTCCGGCCCGCGCCGCGCTATTCACCGGCATCTACCCGCACTCAAACGGGAGCTGGGGCAACAGCATGCCGATCGGCGACAATGTGAAGACCATTGGGCAGCGCCTGACAGACAACGGCATCCTTTGCGCCTACATGGGGAAATGGCATGTAGACGGCGGCGATTATTTCGGCGTTGGAAGATGTCCGGAGGGATGGGACGAGGACTACTGGTACGACATGCGCTGCTATCTCGAGGAGCTCAGCGAAAAAGACCGCGTGCGCTCCAGGGATGCCAGGACTAACGAGGACGATCTCGACGAGGAATTCCTCTTCGGCCACCGCGTTTCCAACAAGGCGATAGACTTCCTCGAAAAGAACGGGGATGATGACTTCCTCCTTGTTGTCTCCTACGACGAGCCTCACCATCCGTACCTTTGCCCTAGGCGCTTCATCGACATGTACAGGGGATATGAGTTCCCGAAGAGTCCGAACATCTGGGACCGTCTCGACGACAAGCCCGAACATCACAGGGCGTGGTCCGGAGATTCCTTCAAGAAGGACAAGGACTCCCTGAAGCTCGATTCATACAATTATTTCCTGGCGTGCAACTCATATGTCGACTATGAGATTGGAAGGGTCGTCGAGGCTATTGAAAAGAATTCACCCGACGCCCTTGTTATCTACACGACCGACCACGGTGACATGATGGCATCTCATTCGATAAACAGCAAGGGATCCGCCATGTACCAGGAGATAACAAACATACCCTTCATCGTAAAATGTCCGGGCATGATACCTTCAGATACGGTCTCGGAAAGCCTGATCTCGCATATCGACGTGGTTCCGACGATCATGGACCATATGGGGCTGGAAATTCCAAAGATCCTGGAAGGCAGAAGCACCATTGAGGTCTTCAAGGATCCTAAATCATCTGTCAACAATGAAATATTCATCGAGTTCGGACGATACGAGATCGACCATGACGGTTTCGGCGGATTCCAGCCGATACGATGCTGCCGTGACTCCAGATACAAGCTGGTCGTCAACCTTCTGACCTCCGATGAGCTATATGATCTCAAGGATGATCCCTATGAGATGAAAAACCTGATCGGCTCCGAGGAGCATGCAAAGACAAGGGATGGGCTTCACGACAAGCTCCTTGAATGGATGAACAGGACGCGTGATCCGTTCCGCGGATACTACTGGGAACGCAGGCCATGGCGCAAGGATGCGCGCGAAGCGACATGGTCATATACGGGAATGACACGCCAGCGCGAAAATGAAGAATACGAACCGCGCCAGCTTGACTATTCCACAGGACTAGACATGACCGAAGCCAACAGGAGGAAGTGACTACTGCTGACCGGCCCCCTTGATGTTCTTCAGCACAAAAGCCCTGATCTGGGAGGCTACGTCCGGGAAAATACGGCAGAGCCTGTCCTCGGCGATCGATGGATTGTATTCGACCCTGGAGAACATGGTCTCCTTGCAATCAGTCTCCGCGCGGAAACTCCCTTTAGCAAGCACTTCCTTTGTCTGCGCTTCGACGAGTTCAGCCTCAAGCTCCATGGACACGTTCCCGTATGACACAGGAAGCCCAATACCCCATAGGAAAGCCCCGGTAAACATAAGCCCGTACGTAGTAAGATTCCTGTTCCAGACCGCTTCCTTGATATTTATCTTCAGGACATGCCCGAAAACAGGCTTCTCGGAATTCTCCTCGAACCTCACCATCTTCACGTTCTGGAAGATTCCGGAAAACCTGAGATCCCGGGCAATGAGGATCTGCATCATGTCCTGGAGGTCCGGACGGAAATAGTCAAACTTCACAAGAGGATTGATCTCCTGCTTCGAATAGAACCATAGGGGGATGTAATTGACACATAGATCATCGTTCATGTTGACTGGATGCTCCTTCTGGGAGGCGGGCCTCAGATCCAGCACCGGCATGACATAGCAGTTCTCTGACAGCGGCTTTTCAACCGCTGAAACGGGAGGATGGTACTCGTAGACGGACTCGTCGAACGAGCTGCATCCGGCCAGGACAATCACCGGAAGGGTGCAGATAGCTAAAATGGAATTTTTAATCATTCCATACCACTCGTCAAGGATATTATTACGACCGAAGGTTATTTCGCGGCCTTCGGGGGAATCTTGAGGACTGCGCCGACTTTGAGGGGCTTTTCAAGAGACATGTTGTTGTATGCGGCAAGCTCCTTCATCCCGATGCCATGGTTCTTCGCTATCTTGTAGAAGGAATCTCCGGAGACGACTGTGTAGCTTATCCCTTCAGCCTTGGCAGGAGCCGGAACTGCGGCTGCAGGCGCGGCGGATACAGGCGCGGGAGCAGGCGTCGTCACCAGGGCGGGCTGTGCCGATACCGGCTGGGCGGCAGGAGGCGGAGGAACGAGCGACTTGTCTTCGGCCGGGGGCTTGCTCTTGCACCCTCCCGTGAAAATAAGGGCTCCTATTGCAGCTGCCGAAAGGATGGATGCGCCAAAAACTGTCATGCGGCTATTCTTCATTTTGAAACCTCCTGCTTGTTATTAAGGGACAATAATTTGTGCGTAATAATAACAGGACAGCATGAGATGTCAAGGAAAAAGGATATTTACTTTTGCTCCCCATATGCTAATTGTAATGCACAAATTTAACTGGAAACAACTGATGCGCCCGTCCTGGCAACCGCGCAAAGTGACATGAAAAAAGCCGGACGATGCACCCGAGTTCCGGAATAAAAGGATGGAATGGAATCAAAAGTTAGAAGCAATGGATTCGTCCCCTTCTGGTTCTGGAACGGAAAACAGGACGAAGTCGAGATAAGGAGACAGGTCAGGCTTGCGGTTGAGGCGGGACTAAACGGCCTCGCCGTCCACGCCCGGGAAGGCAACAGGACCCCCTACCTGTCAGACAAATGGTTCGAACTTGTGGACGCCGCCTGCGACGAGGCCGAGAAATACGGTCTGAAGATATGGATCTATGACGAGGAAGGATATCCCAGCGGGACGGCCGGTTACAGGATCCAGAAGATGAACCCGGCATATAGGCAGCAGTACCTTTCCTTCGGATATTTTTCCTCCGGTGAAATCAGCAGGATGCATAATATCGAGGCGGTCTTTGACGCAGCAACTAACCGCCTGATACCATCTCCGCAGGATGGAAAAACTGACGGCAATTTCCTGGTCTTCCAGAGAAAATTCGTCGACCGATATGTCGACACCATGAATCCTGAGGTGACAAACCATTTCATCAGGCTGACCCACGAGAAATACAAGGAGAAACTAGGGCGGTATTTCGGGAGTACGATAACTTTCTTCTACACCGACGACGTCAATTTCCACATGGAGGGGGACAAGGGGCTGCCTTGGACGGAAAACCTTGATTTCAAGTTCCACCTGAAGCATGGATACCGCCTTATGGACAATCTGCCGGCCCTCATAGAGGATCTTCCGGGCTCGGACAGGATCAGGAAGGACTATTACGGTTTCCTCCTGGATCTCTTCCTTGCGAACTTCGCAGAGCCTATATACAGATGGTGCCAGCAGAACGGCGTGAAGTTCACTGGACATCTGCGCGGCGACGAAGGACCTGTCGACAGGGCGATCTTCCAGTTTGCATCGGCCATGCCGTTTTTCGAATATGAGGACGTCCCCGGAATTGATGATTTCCTACTCAGGCTTGACGATTTCCGATATCTGCGGCGCCTGAGCAACAATAGGGGGCTCTATCCGATCCCGACATATAAGTTCGTCTCATCCGTCGCCAACCAGCTCAAAGGCGGCATCTGCGGAGCTGAAGTGATGGCGTCCTGCGGCTGGGGATATTCCCTGGCAGAACAGAATGCACAGCTCAGCTACGAGGCCAGCATGGGGATAAACCTGTTCACCCCTCACGATTTCACATACGCCACCGCCGGCGTTGCAAAAAGGGACCATCCACCGAGTTTCTTCTTCCAGCAGCCCTATTGGCCGCTGTGGAAGGATCTGCATGCGAAGTTCGCACGAATCTCAAAGTTCCTCACAAGAGGAAAATATTTCGCGGATATACTGGTCCTTTATCCGGAATCGCAGTCGTGGGCGATGATGGACGGTGAATCCATAAATCCATCTTTCAAGTGTATGAAAGGCAGATCCAGATCATTGGAGGATCTCTCCTCATTTGAAAGGGATTTTGCAGGAATCTGCTTCAACCTTGTCAAGGGTCATGTGGGATTTGATGTTGGAAGTGAACGGATCATCGAAAGGCATGGAGTTGTCAAATCCGGAAAATTGCATATCGGTGACATGTCATATAAGCACATAATAATTCTGAATAATTCTATATTTTCATCAAAAATGGATAAAATCATTGCAGACTTCGCAAAAGCCGGCGGGAATATTGTCAAGTCCGGAACCGGATCAAGCGGCCTGCCCAAGGATATTGATCTAGAGGGAAACATTGAAGATCTGTCCGTACACACGCGGCTATGCAAAGGAAAGAAGGAATTTTTCCTGTGCAACCATTCTCCAGATTATGTGGACATCAGGATCCCATCCCAATATTCCAGCTGCGAAGCGTATGATCCGGCATCCGACAGGATAATCATATCCGGCGTGCCGACAGAAATCTCAATTCCCCCTTTCGGATCTGTCTATATGCTTCCTGCAGGAAGAATCAGGTCAAAAAAGATAAAATCAGAGAAAAGCCTTTTCAGCGGCGTTCCTTCAGGAAGGACAATTCCGCTTAAAGGCTGGCACATACGGCGTGACAACGAAAATATCATGCTCGTCGACAAATGCCTTGTCGACGGCAGTGAAATCTTCCTCAATGAACTGCATCAGCTCAAGCCATCTCCTTCCAAGTTCTCAATCAGATTCAAGATTTTCGGAAGGGTTGACATCGACCGTCTTCTCGGGGAAAATCTCAAGGATATGGACATTTCCGTTAATGGGAACAGAGTTCCAGTTGACCGCAAATACACGTTTCCGGGGACAGGATGCCTTGATTCGGTGAAACTAGGCAGATTTCTGGAAAAGGGCGAGAATGTGATTGAGATCTGCGGGTTCGAACCTGGAAAGCGCGTTGAGAACTTCTATTTGACCGGGAATTTTTCGGCTGATGCCTGCAAGAATGGTGTTTTTGCATCTTCTGCGAAGTTCGCAGAAGAAGGCACTCTGAAGTTGGGGGATCTGTCGAAACAGGGAATGCCGTTCTACTGGGGATCTACGACATACACGACAATACTTCCTGAAAACTGCGGCGGCTTCTCCTGGCTAGATCTTGGAAATGTCGACGGCGCCGTTGAAATATTCCTGGATGGCGTGAAGATTGGCTCAATCCTATATCCTCCATACAGGATATATGTTGGTGATCAAAAACTTAAAAAGGACTCCCGTTTGGAACTGCGTCTTTACAATACCGCCCAGAACTTCTTCGGTCCGCACAGGTGGGAGAATCTAAATACTGCGCTCATCCATATCGAGCACGAATCCCCGGGCAAATCCAAGAATTTCAACGTGAAACCTTTCGGGATCTATGGCCCTGTAAGGTTGATCGAGTAAAACAGACATTCCTGTATGTTTATAAATCACAGGCAGGAATGCCTGTGCTACCAATAAGGAAAAACATGAAAAAACTGTCACTTGGCAAGATTATCGAAGGTCCTGCGGAAATAACGTTCAAGATCTCTTCATCCATCTACACTCCTTTTCTCGACTGGAACTACAGCCCGGAAAAGGAGTTCTCCGTGAACATCCTCGACGTCCCCACCGGCTGGTGTTCCGGATCTCCATTCGTGATGGGTGAAAAGCTTTTCGCAGGATATCTCGAATGGAATGACGGAGAGGTCGTATTTAATGGGAAAGACCAGCTGAAATTCAAGTTTGGAAAAGGTCAGAAGCTGTACGTCTACGAAGGGAGGGAGACTTATTCCGCCCTCGAGGAATATAACGGCGTCATCTTCGACAATTATTATGCGAAGGACGACATCTTCTTCGGTGATCCGGATCTTCTTTCCATCCATGAGTATTGCACCTGGGTGGAGCAGAGATATTCCCGCACTGCCGGCACTGAAATGGGGATATTGTCAGACAAGTTCCTGAAGAACTATCTGGAACGCGTGAAGGGCATGAAGCTTCCTCCGGGCAAGTTCACCATCGATGCAGGCTGGTTCAACCTTTCGGGCGAAGGCGGCATCGGAGACTGGGACAACGACAAGTCTAAATTCCCGGATCTTGCGAAGACCGCAGAGATGATCAAGGACTATGGGCACATTCCTGGCATCTGGCTGGCGCCATCGCTTGTCAGCAGGGGCTCGCGTCTGTATTCCAAGGTGAATGACGGGATAAAGGACCATTTCAAGTGGCTGAGCCCGGACGTTCCTGGAACCCAGGAGGAATATGGCATCCTGCCCGACTGCGACTATGCCAGGAAACATTACAGCCAGGTCCTCAGGAGGCTGTTTGAAGCCGGGTACAGGAAGTTCAAGCTGGACATCTTCTACATCGAGAAGAGGAAGATGCTGCCGGTGGTCAAGCTATTCCGGGAAGTTGCCCGGGAGATAGACAACGGCATCGAGCTCGAATCTCATCTGCCAGACATATTCCTGTCGAAATATATAAACACGGTCCGCGCCAACGACATCTGGATCAACGACATGAAATCTTTCGGATACGGGCCTGAACATTTCAGGATCTGCCGTCTGTGCTCGCCCCACAGGATCACCAATCTGGACCATATCGGCGGGAACGGATTCCTCTCGGAGAAGGACTACGTGAACGCGCATCTCGGCACCATGTTCACCGTGCCGGGTTATCCGGTGGTCAGCGTGCTGCCCGACAGGTTCGGCAGGAACACAGTTGATCTCACCCGGAAGCTGCTCGAGGATTATTCATCCAAGCGCAAACAGTATCTGAACCTGGCATACAGCAAAAAGCCCGGTATTTACTGAAATAGGCTCATAAGGGGGACATATGAAAAGATGGATTCTAGGATTATATATTCTCTGCTTGTCTGTGTCTTCCTTCGGTGAAGATCTCCAGCTCTGGCTTTATTATTCAACGAATCTCCAGGTCGACGAGAATATCTCCAAGATCGAAAAGGTATGGAAAAGGGCGGCCGATGCCGGCTATACCCATGTAATGCTTGCGGACTCAAAGTTTTCCAGGCTCGGCGGGCTCGGAGATATGGAGAAAAAGTATTTCGCCAACATCGGGAAGGTCAGGAAGATCGCCGCTGACAACAAATTGACGATCATACCTTGTCTTTTCCCCATAGGATATTCCAACAGCCTTCTATGGCATGATCCCAGCCTGGCCGAAGGGCTGCCAGTAAAAGAAGCCCCTTTCATTGCCAGCAAAGGGAAAATAATTCCTACGAACGATCCGAATATTACCCTTGGAAAACCCGACTGGAAGGATGATTCCGTTAAAATAGAGGGGAATATGGCCAGGATTGAGAATCCCCAGGGAAATTCCAGGATGACATACAAGCTCAAAGTACCCAGGTTCCGCTGCTACCATGTCTCAGTATGGATAAAGACTGAAAACTTTGGAGGAAATCCCGAAATCAAGGCTCTCGCCGGCGATAAATCCCTCCAATATCAGAATCTTGGTGTCGAGAAAACCCAGGATTGGAAGGAATACCACGTTGTTTTCAACACTCTCGAAAACGAACAGATAGCCATATATTTCGGCGTCTGGGGCGGAGCCAGAGGAAAGCTTGAGTGGAGGGATTGGAAGATAGAGGAGGCGGGACTTGTAAACGTCCTCCGTCGTCCCGGCACCCCTGTTGAGGCCAAAGGATTTTCCGAAGGGAAGGATTTTGACAGAATACTGGATCCAAAACTTGGAAATGATCCCTGGAACGGCGAATACAAGGCCTGGCACGAGCCTCCTTCAATCAAGACTTCATTGCCTGAAGGGACCAAGTTGTCGATATCATATTATCATCCTGCTATCATATATGACGGACAGGTCTCATGCTGTGTTTCCGGGCAGGAAATTTCAAAGCTGCTGGAAGATGAGGCGGAACGGATGAAATCGGCCTGGAATGCAAAAGGATATATGATGTCGCATGACGAGATCAGGACTTTAAACTGGGACAAGTCTTGTGCCGACAGGAATCTTGATGCCGGGAAGATACTTGCTGACAACGTCAAATTCTGCGCCGGACTTCTCAACGGTTCGGATGTGTATGTCTGGAACGACATGTTCGATCCATTCCATAACGCCCGCAAGGACTACTATCTTGTAAGAGGAAATCTCTCAGGTTCATGGGAGGGACTCGACAAATCGGTAATAATAATGAACTGGAATTTCAGCAAGAGGGATGATTCCTTGAAATTCTTCGCCGACCGCGGTCACCGACAGGTCATCGCAGGATATTATGACGCTCCAGTCAAGGAAGTCGAGAAATGGCTTGAATCATCAAAGAAAGTAAAAGGTGTAACCGGCATCATGTATACGACCTGGCGGAACAACTACGACAATCTCGAGGCATTTGCCGAGGCCGTGAAGAAGTAATTACTGAGGAAATATATCATAAATAGCAAGACATAAGGATAAGTCGAAGAGCCAGGCACAGGAATAAAAAGAGAATGATATGAAATTCGACTGGAGGAATGGCGAGATTCTTTTTATCCCTGCAAGTTATGTATAAAACAGTAACACTGATGAAGTATAAGGCAAGTCCCTTTGCCATGGCAACTATAAGTTGGTTAAGATCATGAATATAATGAATATAGAAAATACGCTGATTTGGAATAGTGTCGATGATAAAATCAATAATCCCAAGCGCCCATATAGCAAGACAAAGTGATATGTACAGGAAACTGCATGCATGCGCCCATCCTATTGCGAGGGAATATCTGCTCTGAATATCTGCCTTGAGCATTAGAAGAAAAGCAGCAATTACGGAAATGACGTATGCGATCAAGCAAAAATTAAGAAGAGGGATTGTATTATGCCAGAATTCAGAGGAAAAGACAAACATAATGGAAAAAATAAAGCCGAAATATAGCCAGAACACACGAACTCTTCGGTAAACCAGAGTGTCAATGTGCAGGGCTTGTTCGTTTTTCATATCTTATCCTATTAGTGGTAGTCATAAAATAATCGTTCGGTCAGATAGAGGAAAAGAAAGAGAAGGACCTGGAATTCGATTGGTGGAAGTGGAATAGCCTTTCTATCCTTGCATGCTATGTATAGCCCCAAGGTGCTAAAGAAGTATAATGCGAATCCCCTGGCTATAGCATTAAATGTTTTTGGAATAGCAAGACAGGCTTTTATGTGTTCAGTATTTTGAGATTCAATTGTGCCAAAAGCAAAGATGCAAGATGACAAAAACATAATACAAAGTGATATGTATAGGAAAATGCACGCATGTAACCATCCTATTGTGAAGGAATACCTGCTCTGGATATCTGCCTTTCTCATTAGAAGAAATACTACAATCACAAAAATGACACACGCAATCAAATAAAAGTCCAGAAGATCAACGGTACGCTGCCAACATCCAGGAGAAATGATAAAAATCATGGAAAAAGCACACCCGAAATATAGCCAGAACACACGAACTCTTCGATAGACCAGAGCATCAATGGTGGCTGAATTTTCTTTTTCCATTTTGTCTATGTCTTCTGCGTAATTGATGGAAGAAGGAATGTCCAGTCGATTATGAAACGAAGATTCCTTCGTTGATCTTTAGGATCAATATCTTCATCCTTTTTCCAGATTTTTCAAATTGCAGTTCAATTCCAAAATAAAGATTCCAAGAGTAATCTTAATACTGTAACGACTTTTTCTTATGTTTTTATGCCTCTGTAACGACTTTTTTTACCATTTTTAATAGACTGTAACGACTTTTCAGGGGCATTTTAGCGGAATAAGTTGTTACAGCTTTGTTGTAGGACAGTTTTCCTGACCAATCGGATGACTGGGATAAACCGCCAGCTTGTCGGATTTCCTTCGACAATTCCAGGACACGAAGAGCCGTCATATTTAAATGGTAAGACTTGCTGAATTAAACGGCAATGATCTCGATCTCGCCCTTTCTGATGCTTTCCAAGGATTCACTGGACTCTTTGCTGGAATCGGTAATGAGGGTGTGGATTCTGTCGAGGCCGCAGACTTTGACGAGGCCCTGCCTGCCGATTTTGCTGTGGTCGGCCATGATGACCGTACGATCGGAATTGTTTATCATTACTCTCTCCATATCAACGACAAGCTCGCTGTTGTTGTAGATGCCGTTGCCGTCGATCCCGCTCACCGACAGGAATGCGATGTTCGCATGGTACTGGGCGAGGCTGGACTGGGCGTTCGGACCGAGAAGGATTCCTGACTTTGAATAAAGGAATCCTCCGGTCAGATATATCTCCCATCCGGCATCCGATTTCCTGTCCTCCAGCGCAGAGGCGAGACGGAGAGAGTTGGTGATCACCCTTATGTTCATGTCCGGAAGAAATGCAGCCATGTGGAAAGTGGTTGTTCCACCATCGATGAATACGACATCCCCGGCTTTTATCATTGAAACTGCGGATTTCGCAATCCTCTCCTTTTCAGACGAGAAAAGTTCAGCTCTGTCGGAAAAAGGCAGAGTTGAAGGCGCCTTCCTGGATCTCACCCCTCCCCTGACCTTCAGCACCTGTCCGGACTCGGCAAGTTCAAGAAAATCCCTGCGGATGGTCGCCGGACTGGACTTAAATATCTTCACAGCCTCCTCAACGGAAAGATAGTCCCCTCCTGCAAGGCTTTCCAGAATCCTGTCCTGTCGTTGTTTCTGAAGCATTTTTATACCACGCTAAAGCTGTGAACTCCAACAAATCAATCATTTATAATCACAATGTTCTTGGGATATTAATTAGCTCATATTTATATACTTTCAAGAGAGATTGAAATATTTTAATGATTATTTATGATTATTATTGACAACTTGTGATTCTATGATAGATTTCATGCAAAACAAGACGTTGGATTGAAGAACAAATATAGGGATGTCAATTACCGGATGTCCGTTAAAAACTAATGAAATCGGAGTTCAAATGAGAATAATAGTTCCGATAAAACAGGTGCCGGAAACGAAGTCCGTGAAAATGGACGAGAAGACCGGCACGGTCATCAGGGAAGGGGTCGAATCGATCATCAATCCCCTTGATCTGTACGCCATAGAGATAGCGGTGCAGCTCAAGGAAACCAACGGCGGCGAAGTCATTGCCCTCTCGATGGGTCCGCCGAAGGCGATTGAAGCCCTTAAAGAAGCTATCGCAATGGGAGTCGATTCGGCGGTACTCGTAAGCGACAGGGCTTTCGCTGGTTCAGACACCTGGGCTACAAGCTATGTCCTGGCTGAAGCCATCAGGAAGATCGGTGAATATGACATCATCATATGCGGTGAACGCGCCACCGACGGCGACACCGGCCAGGTCGGCCCCGAAATAGCCTCCTATCTGAAACTCCCGGTGCTCTCATATGTCAACAAGGTCTGCGGAACCGCAAACGACGCCATTTCAGTGCATCGTCTTGTCGAGGAAGGCTCCGAGAAACTAGAATCTGAAATGCCGTGCCTCCTGACAGTCGTCAAGGAAGTCAGCGATCCCCGTCTTCCAACCCTCCGCGGGAAACAGAAGGCCCGGAAGGCTGTAATTCCTGTGTTCGGACTCAAGGAGCTGGAACTGGATCCCAAGAAAGTTGGACTCGCCGGTTCTCCGACTAAAGTTGTCAAGATCTTCAAACCCAAAGTAGCAAGGGCCTGCGAGAAGCTGATCGCCAAGGACGAGGAGAAGATCCGCGAGGCCGTCGGAAAACTGGAAATATTCCTGAGGAAGAAAGAGGTTTTATAAACCACGAAATACACGAATGACACTAAAATATTCCTAATCATTTTTCGAGTATTTCGTGTGTTTCGTGGTTAAAGAAAGGTGAATTTATGAACTGTTCAGATGTATGGATATTGGCGGAGCAGGAGGAAGGAAGGATACTGCGGATCTCGCACGAGCTCATAACCCGCGGGCTGGCGCTTTCCCAGAAACGCGGCTGCAGGCTGTGCGCGATGGTGTTCGGCGGCAAAATAAATGATTCAGACCTGCAGGATCTTGTCGACCGCGGCGTAGACAAGGTTGTATCTGTCGAAGCACCGGAACTCCAGCATTTCCTGGTGGAGCCGTATTCGGCATGCATGCACGACATACTCTCGAAATACAATCCCGAAATTATCCTCGGCGGCGCAACTTCCACGGGAAGGACCCTTCTTCCTTATGTTGCGATGTCCGCATATACCGGTCTTACAGCCGACTGTACCGGCCTCGACATTGAAGAAGGAACCAACAACCTGCTCCAGACCCGTCCGGCGATCGGCGGAAACATCATGGCGACAATCAAAACCCCGGACTTCCGTCCGCAGATGTCGACGGTCCGTCCACGCTCCACCAAGCCGGCACCTGTTATTCAGAAAGGCAGGAAAGGCGAGGTCATCAGGCTGAAACCTGACCAGAAGCTGCTCAACAGCAGGGTGATGCGCACCGGATTCATTCCAAACGAGGAGAAGCAGTCGCTTCATGACGCCGAGATCGTCGTGGTCGCCGGACGCGGCATAAAAAAGGCGGAAAACGTCCAGCTCATAAGGGATCTGGCAAACGCGCTCGGTGGAACACTGGCTGCGACAAGGGATGTGGTCGACAGGGGATGGCTCAGCTATCCACACCAGGTCGGACTCAGTGGCAAGACCGTAAATCCCAAGCTGTATGTCGGTGTCGGCGTCTCAGGCGCGATCCAGCACCTTGCCGGAATGCAGACATCCGAGACAATCGTCGCCATAAACAGCGATCCGGAAGCCCAGATTTTCAAAGTGGCAGACTTCGGAATCGTAGGGGATCTCTTCGAAGTGGTCCCGGCGCTGATAAAGCAGATCAAAGAAGGAAAACTGAGCTTTGAAAAAGCTTAAACAGAATAACATGCCTTACGGCATTAACTACGAACATATTCAATTCGTATCCGTTTGTAGTTAAGCTCGTAAGAGCTGTTCTTCATTCTTATAATTTAGGAGATATTAAATGCCAAAATACAATCCGGTAACAGATAAGACCGTAAACGAGCTGAAGAAGATCGTCGGAGAGAAATACGTCATTTTCAAGGATGCGGACAAGCTTGAGCCGTATTCGCATGATGAAATTCCGGGCAAGGACTATAGGCACATGCCTGAAGTCGTGGTCCGTCCGCGCACAAAGGATGAGATATCGTCGATCCTGAAACTTGCGAACAGGGACAAGATACCTGTCACGCCGCGCGGAGCGGGATCCGGACTTTCCGGCGGAGCAGTACCGATCAACGGCGGAATCCTCCTGTCTGTCGACAGGATGAACAGCATCCTGGAAGTTGACCGTGAAAATCTGATGATCGTTGTTGAGCCCGGAGTAGTTGCGAATGAGATAAACGAGGCAATCAGGGAGTTCGGGCTGTTCTACGCGGGGTATCCCATGAGCCTTGAGACCTGTTTCATCGGCGGGAACGTTGCAGAGAACGCCGGCGGCGGAAAGGCCGTAAAATATGGCGTGACATCAAGGTATGTCCTTGGCATTGAGACTGTCATGCCAAATGGCGACATTGTTGAATTTGGCGGGAAACTGGTCAAGGACGTGACCGGCTACAACATGGTCCAGCTGATGATAGGATCCGAAGGTACGCTTGGGATCTTCACCAAGATCGTCCTCAAGCTAATTCCACTTCCAAAGGCCCAGGTTGATCTGCTCTGTCTCTTCAAGAGTTCCGAGGAGGCGATTGCAGCGGTCCCGAAGATCATGACAGCTGCCGGAATAACCCCTACCTCCATCGAATACATGGACAAGGATTCCGTTCAGTCGGCCTGTGAATATCTGAATGAGAACATTCCCTACAAGCAGGCCGGAGCCATGCTGCTAATAACTGTCGACGGATCCGACAAGGAGCAGGTCGAAAGGGATTATGAACAGGTCGGGGAGCTCTGCATGAAGGAAGGAGCAATTGAAGTATATGTGGCCGACAATCCTACTACCTCCGAGAGAATATGGAAGGTGAGGAGGAACATTCCCGAATCGTTCAGCGTCTTCTCAAAGCGCCAGAGCGGCGAGGACATCGTCGTTCCTCCTGCATCAATACCGAAGGTTGTCATTGAATTCAAGAAACTGTCTGAAAAGTTCGGCGTGGTGATCCCGTGCTACGGACATGCCGGCGACGGGAATCTCCATTCAAGGATATCCCCTCCCCCGGAATGGTCCGACAAGCAGTGGAAGGAAACCCTTCCCAAGGTGCTCGAAGAGCTTTACAAGGTAACCGCCAGCCTCGGCGGCAGGATCTCAGGGGAACACGGCATCGGACACAAGAGGAAGAAATATATGCGGACGGTCGTGTCTGAGGAATACATGAACGTGATCAAGACCATCAAGATGGCCCTGGATCCTAACTATATCCTGAATCCCGGGAAGATTTTCGATCTGTGATTCACCAAGAAGGGCACGATGATTTTTATATTTATTATGACAAAAATAATTTTAATAACAAGAAACACTTCGTGGGCTTCGTGCCCTTCGTGGTGAAAGGAATTTGCAAATGAAAGCGATGCAGCTGACCGGAATACGCAAGATGGAGATGAGGGAGGTTCCCGCCCCCGAGATAAGAAATCCCACAGACGTCCTGATCAAGATGAAGACTGTCGGTGTCTGCGGATCTGACGTCCACTACTACGTCGAAGGGAAGATCGGCAGCCAGGTTGTCGAATATCCGTTCACTGTCGGGCATGAAGGAGCCGGAGTGGTAGAAAAAATCGGACCGGCGGTGAAAAATGTGAAGGTTGGCGACAGGATCGCGATCGAACCGGCGATGTCGTGCTGGGTCTGCGACCAGTGCAAGGCCGGACGTCCGCACACCTGCAGGAAGCTGAAGTTCCTCGGCTGCCCTAAGCAGGCTGAAGGCTGTCTTTCGGAATATCTGGTAATGCCCGAGGAATGCTGCTTCAAGATCAAGGATTCCATGACTTTCCAGGAAGCCGCAATATCCGAACCTCTGGCAATCGGCGTTTATGCGGTGAAACAGTCGATCCCGATGAAAGGTGCGAAGATCGCAATTCTCGGGTCGGGCCCGATAGGATTGAGCGTCCTCCTTCCTGCAAGGGCTCAGGGCGCTGAGAAAGTTTATATGACCGACAAGATCGGCAGCAGGCTGTCATTGTCGAAAAAGATGGGCGCTGACTGGACCGGAAATCCCGACAAGGACGACATTGTGAAATCCATCTCTACTGAGGAACCTCTCCTTGTCGACGCCGTATTTGAATGCTGCGGGCAGCAGGATGCGCTCGACCAGGCGATACAGATCGTAAAGCCCGGCGGAAAGATCATGCTCATCGGTATTCCTCCGGCGTTGGACAAATGGGGTTTCAGCGTTGATCTGGCGCGTAGGAAGGAAGTATGCATCCAGAACGTCAGGCGCCAGAACCACTGCGTACAGAAGGCCCTGGACATGATTGACAAAAAGCTTTTTGATGTAAACAAGATGGCGACACATCATTTCAAGTTCAAGGACACCAAGAAGGCATTTGATCTTGTCGCGGACTACAAGGACGGCGTGGTCAAAGCAATGATCGAGTTTTAAGATGAAAGACATCTACAACCTCAAGGAAAAACTCAGCTCCTTTGATCTCAGGGAGAGGCAGGAATCCCTTCGCCAGCTTGTGCATGTTGCCCAGCCTCCGGAAAGACAGGTCGACAATGTCAACATGCATTTGCACAGCTTCTTCTCGTTCAATGCCGAAGGCTGGTCCCCTACCCGGATAGCCTGGGAGGCATATGAGAAGGGACTGTATGCTGCTGCAATAATCGATTTTGACGTGCTTGATGGCATGCAGGAGTTCTATGAGGCTGGTGAGATTCTCGGGATCAGGACGACCGTCGGGATCGAGTCCCGGACTTTTGTAAGGGAATATTCCGACAAGGAGATTGATTCTCCAGGCGAACCCGGCGTCAGCTATGTCGGCGGATCGGGATTCACGAAGCTGTTTCCGAAGACGTTCCTGCAGTCTGCGAATCTCGCGGAATTCCGCAAGACCGCCAGGGACAGGAACATAGCGCTTATTTCAAGGATCAATCCCCATGTGCCCGGGATCGCGATCGACTATGAGAAGGATGTCCTTTCTCTCAGCCCTTCGGATTCCGCAACTGAGCGCCATATCATTTCCGCATACCTCAACAAGGCTGAAAAGGTCTTCTCCGACAAGAACGATCTTATAATCTTCCTGTCTAAAATACTTGGGAAGCAGCCGAGTGAAATCGAATCCCTGCATGGAGAGAAACCTAAGCTTGAGGAGATGCTCCGTGCGAAATTCGCAAAACGCGGCGGGTTCGGCTATGCACAGCCCACTTCGACGACCTTTCCCAAGATCGAGGATTTCTTTGCATGGGTCAAGTCATGCGGGGCGGTACCGATGGAGTCATGGCTGGACGGCACAAGCGCCGGTGAATCAAATCCAAAGGAACTGCTTGAACTGTCAGTGTCAAAAGGCGCTGCTGCTCTCAACCTGATACCCGACCGCAACTGGAACATAAAGGATCCGGAGACCAAGGCGAAGAAAGTCTCCAACCTCACGGAGATTGTCCGGATCGCCGACGAGATGAGCCTTCCTCTCAACATCGGAACTGAAATGAACAGGAAAGGGCAGCCTTTTGCGGACGAGCTGAACGGACCGGTTCTGAAGGAATTTAAAAACAAGTTCATCAAGGGCGCCAGAATACTTGTCGGACACTCGGTTCTTGCGAGATTCGCAGATTTCACCTATCTCGGAAGCAAGGCTGAGAATATTTTCGACAGGAGGACTGCTGACAAGAACAAGTTCTTTGAAAATGTCGGAGCCCTTCCTCCAGTTACAAAATCGTTTGCTGACAAGTTGAGGGAGGCCGGCGAGGAAAAAGCGTATTCGATGATCTACGATTCAGCCAGAAATGGTAAATGGACTATTTAGAACAACCACGAATGTCACGAAAGGAAATAGATGAAAGCCGCTGTTATAAAGAAGCCGGGAGTTATTGTTGTTGAAGATGTTGCGACACCTAAACCTGATGCGGGCGAAGTTCTTCTGAAGGTCGAGGCCTGTGCGCTGTGCGGCACCGACCAGCGCGTGCTAAAAGGGGAAAAACATGTTGATGTGCCGATTGTCGGACACGAGATAACTGGTACGGTCGTTGAGACAGGAAAAGGGGTGGAGGGGATTAAAAAGGGCGAACGATATGCCGTTCAGACTGTTATCGGCTGCGGGGAATGCCCACTGTGCAAGGTTCATCAGGAAAACCTCTGTGAAAAGGGGTTCAAGGCGATTGGATACCAGTGGAACGGCGGATTCGCCGAATACATGATCATGCCGAAGGTCGGTGTCGACCAGGGATGCCTGATTCCAGTTTCGAAGAATATGTCAGCTGAGGCCGGCACCTTGATCGAACCATTGAGCTGCTGCGTGAACGGCATGAGGCATATTCCCTTCGAGAAAGGAGGACACGTCCTGGTGTTCGGCGGCGGGATCATCGGTGTCCTCAACGCCCTTGTCGCGAAGGCCAGAGGCGCCAGGGAAGTCACGATCATGGATGTCTCACAGGAAAGACTGGATCTCCACAGGAAACTCAAGCTGCCCTTCGACAATCTCGTGAACACGACAAAGATCACTCCTGCCGACTGGGTCAAGGAGAAAACGAAAGGTCGCGGAGTGGATGCGGTCGTTGTGGCTGCCTCGGTGAAATCAATTGTCCCTGTCGGGATGAAGATGCTGGCGAGGGCCGGCCACCTCTCCATATTCGCTGGCATGCCGAAGTCGGATCCCGTCGAACAGATAGATCTGAACCTGATCCATTATCTCGAGCTCCATGTGCATGGCGCCAACAGTTCCGTACAGAGGGACTATCTTGAGGCGAGGGATTTGATAGAGTCCGGAAAGATCAATGCCGACGCGCTTGTGACGCACAAGTTCAAGCTGGATGACTTCAACAAGGCGGTGGATGTCCAGGGTAATCCCTCGTCCGGCGCGATGAAGGTTGTAATAATTCCATAATTAATACGAACAGCCCTCGCGGGCTTAACTACAAACGGATTTCAATTCGTATTCGTTCGTAGTCAATGTCGTAAGACATGTATAATTCAGGAGAAATATGAATCTGCAAAAGAAATATTCGAAGGAAGTGTCTTTGTTCGTCAAGGTCTGCGGAAGGCTTGCAAGAAACTCGTTTGTAACAGGTTACGGTGGAAACCTCGCCTGGAAACTTGAGAAGGATCTGATCCTTATTACGCCTACTCAGATGAACAAGGGAGACATAGCGGAAGATGATGTTGTTTTCATCAATCGCAAGGGCGATACAGTAGAGGGTAAAAGGAAACCAACCGGCGAAAAGCCGATGTACCTGAAGTTCTTCGAGGAACGCCCCGACGTTGTCTCCGTCCTGCACTGCCATCCGCCATGCGTCTGCGCATTTGCGATCATGAAGGGCAAGAACTGGCTGATGCGTCCGTTTTATCCTGAGACGGCAACGGAAGTAGGTCCGGTGCCTGTCGTGCCATATGCTGAACCTCTAACCCTTCAGCTCGCTGCGAACTTTTCACCTTATCTGCAGAAGTATAATTCTTTCATCATGGAGAACCATGGGCTGGTGACGATGACCCGGGGTGACATCTATTGGACTCTGCTTACAGTCGAACTGCTTGAAAGCTCGGCAAATTCAATGCTCAAGGGGCTTTCAGCCGGAAGCCTCAAGGAACTGGACAGGAAGGCCGTCAGGAACCTCTGGAACGTCATGAAGACCAGGGATCTTCCTCTCTTCGGCGCCCCAGGAGCCAACAAGTCATTGGAAGACATGTACTTCTGATAGATGCGCCACTTACTACAACCAATTTACGATATATCGTATATTGGTCTTATGAATAGCATTAAAAGAGTTTACGGAATTATTCTTTCCAAACACCTTGAAACGAGCCGCCAGATGGCCTTTGTGGCTGGACCTCGTCAGGCAGGAAAGACATTTGCTTGTCGAAGTCAAGAAAAGCGATGACAGTCTTTCTCCTTCATTGTCCCACTTCATGAAGAGCACTGGAGCTCCGTACGCATTTCAGTCAGTTCTTGATGCCTATTATATTGACTCCGACTGCTTCGCTGAAAAAGGACGTCCTCTGATAGTCCCGGCAAGAACAATTCTGTCCCAGCTTTTCTGATGCGGCCATCAATCTCCGTAGACTATTGTCGTTATCTCCTGATATGCGAAGAAGAACACATTTACATATTCATAGTCCATGTGCCTGATCGTCTTGATTCCGCCGTTTGCAGCAGCAGTTGCGACGCTCATGTCCCCGCTGGAATACAGTCCGAACGCATAGCATCTGACCGTCGACCTGCCGACCTTGGTGCCAAGAGTGGTATTTACTTCCGTACTTAGCGGGGCCTTCCAATTGGCTCCAATCGGAGATTTCATCCCCTCGACCGGCGCCGAACCGATGCAGGATGACAGGACCAACACCATTGAAAGACACACTATGCAGAGACAGAACTTCTTCATTTGCTCCCCCTTTTGATTTTACCCATTATTGAAACATATCAAACCTTAATAATCTATCACTCCTCCAGCCACAGGATGGAGGTCACGCCGCGGGGGTAGTATTTGCTGCCTTTGGCTATACCGCTAATGATCTGGTCGCTCCAGGCCCAGTAGGCGGATTCATCGTTCAAAAGCCAGCTGACATGGGCAGCATCCGCCTTTGCTCCGGCACTTCCCCACTTGAAACCCAGTATCTTCCTGTAGACGAACTGGCAGAGATAGTTCTTACTCAGCCAGGAGTTGTTGCTGGTGGAGGATATCTTCCATCCACCATCTTTGAACATACAGACTCCGGGAACAAGAACTTCCTGAGTATGCTTCCTGAGCGCCTTGATAAAGGCAGAATATTTTCCATTCTCGTACAGCGCCTCTGGACATCCTGTAAACAACGGAAACGCCAGTCCTTCGATAGCCGGAATTATCTTTGAGTCGTTGCCCTTTTCGAAAACTGCCGGGATATAACCTTCTGCAGTCTGTTTTGACGTAATTGTGTCTGAGCAAAGCCTGGCTTGCCTAGCTGCGAGATTCGCAAGCTTCTTCCTGCCGGTGGAATTAAATATCTTCTCCAAGGCCACATATGCCGCCCATGACTTCACGGCGAGATATAGATTGTTTCTGGACTGACCGAGAGAGACATCTAGACTGTCATAGGTGGTGATCTCGGCACCTTCCGGCGTCAAAGTCCTGCTGCTGTCCAATGCCATTATCCCGTTTCTCTTCGCAGGATCCGGATTGTCGCGGTTGATCAGGCTTGTCAGGCACTTTTCAAGTATGCCGATGTTCTTCTTCAGCCATTTACCGTCCTTTGTGCCGTTCCAATAGACGGTTCCGCAGAGTATCCAGTTGACCAGCTGTTCGTGGGTCATGTGCGAGAAGCACCCGTCCAATCCGTGCTTTTCATAGCAGGAATACTGCGGTCTGCTGAAGACATTGTTGTTTCCCATGTCATGCGTGAAGCTGATGCCTCCTGGATGGAGCTTCGACTCGCCAGGGAATTTCACCTTGTCATAATAGCTGTATCTGGACACATACATGTCGAGGACATTGCGCACCGTCCAAGGATTCATCTTCATCTCATAGAAAAGCTGGTCCACGGTGAGGTCGAAGGTGTTGATCATCCTGTATTCGCCTTCATTGACTATCCAGATCGGTCTCCCGTCCTTCTGCAGCAGTTCAGTTGAACCGTAGTAGCTCCTGATCGTATGGGACATCATGAATTTCTGGTCGGCGGACAGGTCGGCTTTTTCAACCATAGCATCGGCACGGTCGGATGCTTTCTTGTAGCCATCGAAGTTTTTTAGTGCGAAATCCGCAACATCCTCGATGTTCTTGAAATACCTGGTGTAGAGGTAGGTTGTCTCGATTCCGGTGGTGGCTATTCCTCCCCTGTAGAAACATACAGCCGCCTTGAAGGTCTTCTTCATGCCTGAAGGAACGGTAAATACCAGAGCTCCGACCTGTCCTATGGAAAATCCAATGTTTGCCATATGATCAGGATTGACAATATCCTCTATTGAGAAAGCCATTGCGGAATATGCATTTTTTTCGGTTGTTGCTATGGCTGTTAGTGTTCCCTGTCCGACCCCCTTTATTTTCCCGCCGGTAGTGTCATCCAGCCTTCTCATCCCGTAGTACGGATCGCTGCCTTGATATCCGAAATAGGCGCGACGAGGATTTCTTCCTTTTGTATTGTCCACTATTATTTCGACAAAGACCGCCGGGATCACAGATTTCCTCATCTCTGCGGACTTCGCAGAATCCGGATCAGGAATTGCACCAAACGGGGAGAGTATCCTGAATGTGAGATCTCCTGCAGTCCAGGTGTCGCTGGACGCCTTGAACTCGCGGCGGATCTTGTCCTGTTTAAAGGGAACGACCTTTACCTTTTCAGCCTCTTTAGAGGAATCCTTTTCAACATCATATCTCGCCTTCTCGTCGGCGGTTGACGCGCTGAAAGGAAGCGCTTCAAATACGTTTTTCTTCGTCGTTTCAAGCCCAATGAATACATTCTGGTCTGCGGGCTTGGAAAGTTCGAGCCCAAGCCCTCCCTTGGCGCCCCTGCATCCAAGTGTAAAAGTCGCAAAGGCCCCCATCGGTGAGTGATGGGCGTTGAAGAATACCTGCTTCATAAATTTTTCCTTTAAATTATTTGACAGGATTACTGG
>CAZDNQ010000003.1:0-29768 GCA_964506605.1 uncultured Victivallis sp.
AAATGATCGTATGCCTTGCCGGAATCGACGCCTACTGTGCAAACCTGGAAGGCTCGCGCTATATCATATGGAACAAGGATCTCCTGTCCACCCTGGCGAAGACGGGGATGCAGTCCGAGATAGATTATTTCGCCCCTCACGAATATCCGTTCCTGCACGACAACGCCGAGGAGATCACCCAGAATTTCCTGGAGGACTGGTGCATCCGGAACCTCTACAGGGATCTCGACATCGCCAGTTCCATGCTGGACAAATATGGATTCAGCAAATCGAAGCTTTATATTTCAGAATGGGGAATACAGTCGGACCGTCTGGGTGATGAGAGCCGCAATGACCTTATCACCTCCATGGCGGCCGGACTGGCCGCGGCAAAGACAATGATGGCGCTCTACTCGCATCCCCGCGTCGAAGGTGGAACGCTCCATCCCTACATGCATGCGTCATGCATAAGCAAGGAAAAGGGAGTCCCGGCGTCCAAATGGGGATGCCAGTCCTTGTTCTTCACTTCCGATGGCAGGTTCATAAGCACTCCTCATCTTGATGCCGTGAAGATGTTCGTCGGCTTTGCTGGGGGAAGCACTCTTGTCCCGACAGATCTGGCATTGCCGGAAGGAATCCAATGCCTCGGCGCCAACGACAAGGACGGAAAAAAATATTTTGCAGTCAATTCAACAGGTAAACCGTTTGCTCTTCCGGTTAAGGATGTCTCAAGGCGTACGTCCCTCTTCTCGAAATCTGTAACTGATACTACCGTAAAGTATGGCAGCTACTGCGATAAGCCGGAAGAGATCAAGGATATCCGTCCTGCCGAATTCACAGACAATATCCTTCCCCCGTATTCAATAAGCATATTGAGATGAGTTGCGCTTGACGATTCAACAGGCCTGTCATTTCCAGGAAATCTTAACGGCTCACTGGATGTCCATGATGTTCTGAAGGCCGGTGAGCTTGAATCCGTCTTTGACGAAAGGGGCTGCATTAACAATTGTCAATTTCATCTCCTTCGTCGCCCGTGCGGCCTTCAGGCAGATCCTGAAGAAGGCGGAGGAGACATAATCGACCTTCTGAAGATCAAACACTGTGGGCAGCCGGCGGCGGAGCACCTGGTCGAACACGTCATTTTCAATTTTATTCGACGTAGCGGTATCCATGCGCCCTTCAAAATGGCAGATCAGCTTCCCATCGGCTTCTTCGAATGTTACCATAGTTTGAACCTGAGGTTGATTGTTCAATGTAACTCATAAAATCCCCTTTTATGAGTTATATCAGGCTCAAATATGCCTCATCAGGAGATATTTTTCCAGCAAGACAGCTGAAATTACATACGACGACAAAAATACTTTGACAGGATAACTGGATTAACAGGATAGGTTGAATTATAAAATCATGAAAATCCTGTAATCCTGTCAAAAATAATATTTGCATCTCTATATAATTATCTAGTCACCGGGCTCTTGCAGAGGGCCAGGAGATCGTTGACGTCGGCGGTGGCCAGGCATTCGACCGTGTCCGCTGCTCCGTAGTAGATCTTGACTTCGCCTGAATCCTCGAGGATCATACCTCCGGGGAAGATGACGTCGTTGCGGAATCCACCATCAACCTCGTAGGGCGCCTCAGGCGCGATCAGAGGCTCGTTGCAGATACCCTTCACTATCCATGGCTTCTCAAGGTCAAGCAGCATTATTCCGCCGGTATAGCGCTTCTGCCACTTCTCCTCCCAGCCGTTCTTGCCGCGTGTTGTGTCCTTGTCAACCGCATGGAAGGTCGTAAGCCATCCCTGCTTCGTCTCGACAGGCGGCGCTGCGGGACCGATCTTGTCGTTGGCGTACGGGACGTCCTCGACACCGAGGACGAGATTTGAGTTGCCCCAGTATTTCATGTCCGGAGAATCCGACATCCAGATGTCGAAACGGTCGCGTCCGCCGCGGCTGTATACCGGGAATGGACGTTCAAGCCTTACATATTTCCCATTGACCTTCCTAGGGAAGAGCACCATGTTGCGGTTGTCGGGAACCGTGAGTGAGAGTATTTCGAACTTTTCGAAGTCGTCTGTGACCGCGATCCCTCCGCGGAGTCCGTGTTTCGTATCGACCGCGAAGCACATGTAGCATCTTCCATCGATCACGGTAAGGCGCGGATCATATGCGCGCGTGACCTCCTTGTCCTCCATCTTGAAGCATGGTTTCGGGACGACATTCCACTTTATTCCGTCCTTGCTGTAGGCGAGACCAATGTTGGTGCCTTCGAGCTTCTGCTTTTCAAGGGAGCCGTAGTCGTTGCGGAAGACCATGACATACTGTCCGTTGAATTTTGTAATTCCTGCATTGAAGACAAGTGCGGCCTTATATGGGACATCCTTGTCGGTCAGGACAGGATTCCCGGCATACCTCTTGATGACTTTCGAAGAGACAAGTTTATCGCTCATATGCGCTTCTCCTTTTATATTTGCGCATTATATTAACATCTATTCATTGAACCAGCTATAACAGATTTGACTAAATATGATACTATATTGATATTTTAATTGTTTTAATCCAGAAGTAAGGCGGTGTTTTAACCCGCCTAATTAAACGTCGGGATAAATCCCGACATGCTTATAATGAACAAATCCAAGCTCACAAGAGTCTCGGGCGTACCAGCAAAGCACCTCTACTTCGCCAGGTTCGAGAAGAGGCGCCCGAAATACTATTTCGGCCCCCACAGGCATCACGATTTCTACGAGATCTCATATGTTGAATCCGGCAAGCTTTCAAACAAGGTAAACGGGAATTCCATAACACTTTCAACCGGGGATATCCTTCTTGTAAGGAAAGGGGATATCCATGAGGTGCTCGGTGAGAACGTTGATTTCATAAATCTTGTATTCCCGGCCAGCGAGATCGACAACCTTATCCATGACATGAAGGGAGGATCGGTCCTCTTCGATTTTGACAGGATTCCTGTCGCTAAAATCCCGGAAAACGAGCGTATGCATTTCGAATCGTCCATGAAGAATCTTATGGAGGTCCATGGAAAGCCACAGGCTCTTCTGGCATTCAGGATATTCCTCTATCGGACACTGATGGAATATTTCTTCCCTGTATCCAGCCACCATATGAAAGGCCTTGATATTCCCGACTGGATGATCAAATGCCTGAACGAGATGCATGGCGGAGGTGAAAGGAACTGGAACTTGAACGGCATGCGTCAGCTCTGCGGCAGGAGCAAGGAACATATCTGCAGGGCGTTCAAGAAGCATCTCGGGATGACTCCCTCGCAGGTAATCAATGGATACCGGCTCGAACGCGCCGACAGGCTCCTGCGGTTCACAAACCAGACTGTTTCCGAGATCTGCGCCTCAACCGGCTTCAACAATCTCAGCTACTTCAACCGCCTCTTCCTGAGGAAATACGGCGTGTCACCGGTGAAATTCAGGAAAATAAACAAATACTAGTCCTTCCATGAATCACCTGGAGCAGCTTATGCCGCAACCAAAAACAGGCCCACAGATGACACAGATAAAATCAAGATGCTGCCCACGAATGACACGAAAAATGCCATTGGCAAGGTTTTGCTACCCTAAAACTTGCCAATATTCGCGGAAATAAACGTGCAGGAAAAACAAGAAGTTGGCGGGAAATATTACAGGCTAAGCAGAAATTTATCTGTGTGATTCGTGGGCAAGAATCTCTTTCCATTCCCTGATCTTCTCTGCGAATTCCGCAAGAGGCAGATGCCCTGGCGCGCCATCGTGCAGCTGGGGATCGAACGCCCAGACAAGACCAAGCAGGCCGCAGTCCTTCGCCCGCTGCATGGTAATTGAAAACTGTTCAACAGTGCCAGGACCTGTGTTCTCGCCCCAGACATCTAATTTCGGCTGGTGTTCCTGGGCAAGAGAAGAAAGAAACTTGATCGGCGACCAGGAGGCAATATTCGTTTTTGAATCCGCATCCGCCGGCATCGTCTTTGCATCGATCCATGTGCAATAGACTATTACTCCTGCATCTTTTATCACACTTATGAAACGGCTGAAGTCATAGCCTCTCTGGATCTCTCCGTTGATTTCAGGACTTGTCCTGCCAGACAATCCCTCTTTAACAGCTGCCTCTATCCATCCGGGTCTTATCCCCCATGACGGATACATCATGCAAAGACGTCCTGAAAAATGCTTGCGGACAGTCGTGATCTGCCAGTCATGGAAATTCTGCATCGCGCCGAGATACCATTCAAGAAACTTTCCCGCCTCTTCATTTGGACAAGGTTCACCGGGCCTCCATCCGGGAACCGGACATGCCGGAATTCCAACAGAAAGACCCTGTTTCTTCCCCTGGGCAATGTCATCAAAAGCCCAGTAGCAGTTGGCATATTCAGTTCCATCCTGTTTGGATTTGAAACGATGGAATGGAAAATTCAGTTCGCCATAGTATCCCCAGCCCAGCCTGACACTGTGGAAGTCCGTTCCAAATTCCTTGAAGAATTGCTCGATGTATTTCTCAATCCGCTCCCGGTTGGCCTGCACAAAGACGGCATTGAATCCGTTGCTTCCGGGATTTTCACCGACGTATTCATCTCCATACTGGTTCTTGTAGCGGCAATTTGGAAGTTTAAAAATCCATGACGGCGGATATTGGAGTCCGAAATCCACGGATATCAGCATTCCAGCTTCTCTAAATCCGGAAATTTCCTTCTTTAACTTTTCAGCGGCTTCCGCGGACCATTTGCCTTCTTCAGGCTCGAGCCGGTTCCATCCCGCACTCAGTACAGCAACATTTATCCCGGCTTCACGGTCAACCTTAACCTTGTCCTGCTTCATCTGCAGGGAACCAACCAGTATCTCTCCGGACAGGACGGAAGCTGCGGCAAGCATCAACACGGAAGCTGATAGAAATTTAATCTTCATGATGCCTGTAAGATAGTCCGGATCCGGAGGCGTATCAAGGTTTGAATCTGCCTGGGGCAATGCCGTCAAGGGTCATAGATTCGACTTTTCTGGAAATCATCCTTGACTTTATTATATACGACATTATAGTATTAGATAACGATATATTCGTATTACTAGCGAAAGAGAGCGCGGCATAATGATAAAATCCGTAGTGAAGGCAATTGATATAATGGAGCTGCTGGCCGGAAAAGGAGGAAGCATGACCTTGTCCGAGCTGTCCTCCAAGCTGTCCCAGAACGTCAATACCGTTAAAGGCCTCTTGAATACCCTGATGTCCAAAGGATACGTGAAGCAGGACGGGCAGAGAGGCGCATACAGTCTCGGATGGCGGGTGCAGTATCTCGCCGAGGGGCTTGCCTCAGAGGCTTCGCTCAAAAGCACTGTCCATCCATACCTGGAGAAGCTGCATGAACTTTCAGGAAGAGAGGCGGTATACTGCAGCCTTGTCTCCGGACGCCAGTTCATGTGCCTTGATTACATAGACAGCGACCATGAGCTTGGAATCCGTCCAGGAAAGGCATACATCATCACAGGAAATCTGCACATATATGCACAGGGCAAGCTGATACTGGCAAATCTTACGGAAGAGGAACTTGAACGGTATCTGAAGACCGAGAGGCTTTCCTCATTTACGGCTCGTACAGTCACAAGCCATGACGCCTTGAGCAAGGAACTAAAAGATATCCGGAAAAGGAACATGTCAATTGTCAGAGACGAGGGAGCTGTCGGGATATCCTCTATTGCCTCCGGCATCTCCAATCCTGAAGGCCGTCTTATTGCGACAATAGCAGTCTCTTTTCCCTCGGACCGTCTTCCCTCTGATTATAACAAAAATATCGGCATGACTTTGGTCAAGTTCGCCGATGAGATAACTGATAAATTGAAAAAAGGAGTCCGCAGTCATGAATAAGTTGGCAGAACCCGCAAAGGAAATTCCGGTTGCTGAAGAATGTGATGTCTGTGTAATAGGAGGAAGCTGTACCGGCGTGTTCGCGGCTGTGAGGGCCGCCAGGCTTGGCGCGAAGGTCGTCATCATCGAGAAGATGAATTCATTCGGCGGTGTCGCGACCCAGGGACTGGTGAACTACTGGCACAGCCAGTACGATACGGAATTCAAAAAGCAGATCGCCGCCGGCATGTCCCTGGAGGTCGTTGAACGGCTCGGGAAGAGAAACGCCGTTGAGGAAATCAAGGAATGCCCCCACAAGGCATTCATGTTCAACTCCGAAGAACTGAAAATCGAACTTGATGAGCTTATCACTGAACAAAAGAACATTGTCCCGTTCCTCCACACCCATTTTGCCGCGCCGTTTGTCGAAGACGGCAAGCTCAAGGCCGTCTTCGTGGAAAACAAGGATGGACGCCAGGCGATCAGGGCGAAGGTGTTCATCGACGCCAGCGGCGACGGTGATCTCGCATTCCGGATGGGCGTGCCGTTTGTCCTGGACGACTTCCTGCAGCCTCCGACCACATGTGCGAAAATCAGGAACCTATGTCCGGAAGGCGTGAACTATTATGAAACCGTCAAAGCCCACTACGAGGAATTCGGTCTTGAAAAAGATTGCGGCTGGAGCGGTGATATCCCCGGCTGCAAGGATATCAGGATGTACGCCGAAACCCACGTCTTCAACACCAACGCCTCCGATGCGAGGCAGCTGACAAATGCCGAGATCAAAGGACGTCGCCAGACCCGCGCAATCATGGACATATTCAGGAAATACGCGCCATCAGAAAAAATGATCCTGGTGAGCCTGGCCTCCTCGATCGGGATCCGCGAAACCCGCAGATTCGTAGGCGAATATCGCCTGACCGAGGAGGATGTTCTCGAGGGAAAAAGCTTTGATGACACCATCGCCAACGGCAGCTACCGGGTCGATGTGCATAACAAGGAGAATGGCGGATTCCTGTTCAAATACCTCGACGGCAGGCAGGAGAACTTCACCTTCTTCGGAATCGAGAAAGGTCGTTGGCGTCCAGAACGAAAGGTCAATCCCACATTCTATCAGATCCCATACCGCACCATGGTGAACCGCAAGGTCGACAACCTCATCTTCGCCGGCAGGACAGTGTCCACCGACAAGGCCGCCTTCGGCGCGGTCCGTGTGATGATCAATCTGAACCAGACCGGTGAAGCCGCGGGTGTAGCCGCAGTCCAGGCACTGGATTCAGGAAAGAGCGTGTGTGACATCAATACCGGGAAACTCCGCGAGACCCTGAAGGCCGGAGGTTCGATCATCCTATAGCTGATATATTAGTCTTTGCGGCCTGCAACGGAGCAAGAATGCGCCTGCCCATAACAAGCCCCTGCAGAGGATATCAGCAATAGCGGGCGTAATTGACAAATTCTGGAAGATGTACCTGCCCATATCTCATTGTCTAAAATCTCACAAAGTAAAATGATGTCTCAATGCATGGCACCGTCTTGTTGGAAGGCTACTTTTCGACAAGCTGCAAAACCTCATGTATATCCTTCTCAAGTTTTACTGCAGGTGCCATTCCAAATTTAACATCCAGCGCTCTTGCCGATTCGAAAAAGCAGTCAACTGCGCAATTCAATGCCCTAATTATCTCCCCTGCCCCAACTGACTTGACGAGTGCTCCTTCGAGCCGGGAGAGAAATTCTGGTGGAAGCTGATCCAGCTTGTGGTGCTGCTTGGGTTCCATGTCCATACATAAGAACGCAAGTTCAACAGCCTGTGAGCGTATTATCCCAATCGTTTCGACAGCTTCCCAATACCATCCTCTCCTAACCGCAACCGCGCACGATATGATGAAATGCCAGACATAGTCTAGACGTTCCTGGTAAAATCTCCTGGGGTCGGTCCTCTTCCTGTTTTCCCATGTTCTCTGCATGATCTCCACCATTTTACTGGTCCGATCCCATGCGACAGCCCAGCTCTCCCTCCTGGCATGCAATTTATCGATTGAGGTGAAAAACATGTCCACCCCCAGAAATCCTGAAAGCAGGATGAAGCCTGAATGGACTACAGAGTTTGAGGTCTCACACATGTGGAGAATTGAAAATTTCTCTTCCAACCGTTTCTTCCAGTCTGTAAAGACTGCTTCCTTTTCATCTTCATTGAAAACAGCCACGCACAAATCAATGTCGGAAAATCTGTCCCGGAAACCTACAGAACCCGAACCGGCGATCACAATGCCTGCCACCCGCTCGTCGGCACGCAGATCTTCAAGAAGCCAGTCTAGTACCTGCTGGCGTTCGCACTCGGTGAAAAGACGTGGAACATCCGATGTGTTCTTTCTGGAGATATCATTTTTAAAACCCGTTTCCATGATGGACGGAGCCCTCGGCTGACATGGTTTTTGTCTTATTCAAATTAATATATAAAATTCTTCCAGCATGTCAGTCCAGCTTGATCTTCAACTCAATCCCATCCTTAGGGAGCTTAAGCTTTTCTGTCTTGGATTTCCCGTCCTTGGAGACGGTGATCTCGTAGTCACCGAGGAAACCGCGGACGCCATATGCTCCATCCTTGCCTGATTTCCCGGCGGCGTCAGTCCACCACTTCTTGAAGATCAGGTCGCAGTAGGCCTTATAGCTGGGTTTCTGTTTCCAGTCCCTCGTGAGCAATGCGGCCTCAGGTTTCCAGTGCGCTCCCTCCCAGAAGCCCCACATCAGGAATCCGCCGCATGCCGGATGGCTGAAGAGCGCTGTCATGTAGTCCACCAGGAAATCCGCCTGTATCTCCTCGTCCTGGCTGTCGATGTCGAATTCGGTGCACATGACCGGAAGCCCGAAGCTGCCCAGCATGTCATAGGTCTTGAGCACCGCTGAAATTGCAGGAGGCTGCTGTCCGTAATGCCCCTGCTCCCCTATTCCACCGAGAGGGGCGCCGTTGTCCAGAAGATATTTTATGGTCTTCATGTAATGTTCTGCATGGTTCCCGTCTATCACTATCCCGTAGTCATTAATGCAGAGTCTGGTGTCCGGGTCTGCGAGCTTCGCAGCCTTGAACCAGTCGACCATCACCTGGTCGCCGTAAAGATCCATCAGGGTGTGGTTTGAATACGGCTCGTTCATCACGTCCCACTGGAAGCAGTATCCCTTCGTAGCCGTGAAAATATCAGTGACATGGTCCTTGACCGCGTCCTGGAGCTTCTTCCTGTTCTCCTCGCTCACGGAAGCAAGAAGCTGCTCCTTGCTTCTTCCGGCATCTCCGTTCTTGTAGCCTATCAGTTTCTTCCAGGCGGACGCGAAATGCTGTTCCGAAGGCCAGACCGCGGTATGGCCGCGTATGAGGATATCGTTTCCTTTAAGCCATTTGAGGGCGTTCATCACGCATTCGCGGGATTTCGGATCCTCCCATCTCGGTGGCTTGAGATGGTTCTCTACGACCGCGCAGTTGAAGAGCTTGAGGAACTCCTCGCGGTACTTCTTCACCTCCGGATTGTTCTCATCCCTGACACCGCCAAGAAAATCCGCATTGATGCATGTGCCGAACGGGAACGCGTGCTTCTTCATCTTGATCTGGACGTCAGCCCCTTCGACAGGCTTGCCGTCGGCATCCGCGACCTTTACGGAAATATTCCCCTTGCGGATCTTCTCGATGCTCTCTTCGGCGGGCTTGCGCCACGGGGCGTCGGGTTTCCTGCCGTCATAGGTAAGTTTCATGATCGGCAACAGGTTCTTCGGGACGCCCTGCCCAAGGTTCACCATCTGTATGTCGGCAATCTCCAGCGACTGGATATTCTGACCGAGATGCATGAACAGCATCAGTTGGTCCTGGGGGATGTCGATATTGCTGATTCCGCCGAATTCGATGCGCTGCCATTCGCGCGGCACGCTCAGGCTGGACCATACGGGCTTTTCATGCGGTGCCTTGTTTCTCTGGGCTCCTCCTGAAATATATGCCTCTCCTGTCTCGTTCACGGCCGACAATGTCCGCGCCCACATCCTGACAACCACGGCATCGCCCTTCGAGAGTTTGATGCTGCAAGGTATTGCAAACTGCATGTCCCATGGCGCCTTGCATTTCTCGCTGACCGTGATCCTGAGGGCCTCCTTGAAACTGCGCCCTTCGACAGGAACCTTTTCAATTGTACCCTTCTGCCCCATTGGCACGGCGGCGGCAATGGCATTTTCAGGTGTCATAGGCTTACCCTCCGGAAGTTTCTGTACGGCGTCCTGTGCTCCTGCGAAGTTCACAGACGAAAATAGAATTCCTCCGGCAAGAATCAAACAAGACACAGTTTTCATAAAATTCCTTTTTGTAATCTTAAGCTTTATAAGATCAGGCGTTTGTCCTTAAGAGTATGTCGGGTTTTACCTGTCCTGAGCTTGTCGAAGGAACCCGACAGTTGCTTGGCGGTTTAAAAACCGCCCTACTTAATACTTAAAACCTCTTTAAAGGAGACTAAAACCTATATCACTTCACCGTATTTTCCAATAGGAAGAATTCAGGCATTCCGGATATATGATGCTTTCCGCATGGCAGTCCACAAAGGAGAAGTTGGCACTATTGGAATGCCTGGGATCCGGAAGATAGGCTGAATTCGAACGGCTGAGCATGCCTGTCCAGGCCATGATCCTGTCGCCGAAGATTATTCCCCCGTTCTTCTGGACATAATTTGCCGGAACGCTTATAAATCCCCCTGAATAAGTGGTGCTGTTGTCAAAATAGTCGCTCATCCCGTAATGCGAGCAAGTCATGGTCCCAGGCACCCTCTTTATCGGACAGCCGGGGCAATCCCATATGGCGGTCTGGGACGCCAGAAGGAGCCCGTTCGCCTCGGTGTCGGCTGGCGGATACGGCCAGCTCGGATTGATATAGGGGCCAAGGGCCCTGTACCATCTGACAGCCTTGTCGGCGTCCGTGTCCAGAGGAGTGTTCGTCCTGCAGTTCGGAGTCGGATATCTGTCGAAATCCGAAACATAAAGCTGGCATGCGTAGGCGGTCTGCTTGAGATTGTTGAGGCAGGATATCTTCTTGGCGGTGTCCCTCGCCGCCTTGAGCGCCGGCATGAGCATCGCTGCAAGTATTGCGATGATCGCTATGACGACCAGGAGTTCGATAAGGGTAAAAGCATTTCCGATTTCCGATTTCCAATTTCCAATTGTTTTTTTTAATTTTAAATCGGAAGTCGGCAATTGGCAATTGGCAATGAATATAGCCTTTTTCATACAAACAACCCCCTTCTTTCATTCTCCATCTCAAGCTGGAGAGAACAGGTTTCAGATATTTTATCACAGGCGGACTCGACTGACAGTTTTCCGGTGACAGCATCAAGGAAATATTTCCTGATCACCTGCATCACGCCGAAGTTCGCCGGCTTGTCGTAGGTGGATATTCCAGTCGAAAGGGCGTGGATGAAGGGATGCCATACCGGATCCGCCCTCTGTTCGTCGAAGACTTCCCTGTTGACCGCAATGGAAGGGAATTCCTTCAGCATGCGGCGCTGTGAATCCGTGCTGCAGGAAAGATGCTTCATGAACTCCCAGGCTGCCCTCTTCTCGGCAGGAGCGTTGCCAAGAGCTGATATTATCCCAAGCTCGCGCCTGGATATCTTTGAAATCGAAGCTCCGCCTTTTGTCCTCGGAGGGATCTGCCGGATGGAAATATCCCCGTCGATGCCGAGTCTCCTGCCCTGTTCGACAATCCACGGCAATGCATCATGCCTGAACAAGGTTGCGCCTTCCAGAAGAGGATCTCCACTGGAATCCAAATAGCTGGTGTTTGACGGGTATGAATAAAGCTTCCTGAAGAAGGAAATCCATTCCGCCCCGCTCTTGAAGTTGAAGCTGAACACTCCGTCCTTCTCCGATACAAAATCCTCTCCCCCTGTAAGCGTATAGTAGTATGAATGAGGGAAGAGATAGTTTTTAGTCGTGGCAAGCGCGGTGGGATGGATACCTCCATTTGAAGAAACTTCCGCCCACCTGAGGATGTCATTCCAGTCGGACGGACCGTTGTCGGCATCGAGACCTAGAGATTTCGCCTTTGATCTGTTGAACGCAAAGACGTCTGCACCAAAACCGAGAGGCATCGAATAGCAGTTCCTTGAAGCAGACGTTTTCCCGAGCCACTGGAAATGCTGCGAGTTCAGCTGTCCGGCCGTTTCTACAAAGTCGTCGAATTCGTTCAGCGGGACAAGGACTCCTGTATCCGCAAGGAATCCCATGTAGGGTGAATACAGGATCTTCACGCCCGGCCTGGAATTCACCGCCGAAAGGAGGTTTTCGTCGAACTCCTCGACCTCGATCTCAGCCCTGCCGGACTTTGATGAAAAGATCGCGCCTTCCTCCTTGAAGTATGAGACCAGTTCGGAACCGGAATATTTCTTCGGCACCAGCACCCTTATGGAGACTTTCCTGGAAGGAGGCGAAAAATAGGTGCCGCTTCCTTCGCGCCGAATGACAAGTTTCTTTTCCTTGAGATGGTTCAGCGCCATCTTTGCAGTGGTCCTGCTGACGCCGAACATGGTGCATATCCTGCGCTCACTTGGCAGCCTGTAGTTGGCGCCGTTTCCATAGGCTCTGCGGAGCAGCTGTTCTGAAACCTTGAGATATTTGGGGTTCCTCATTATAATATCCGCTTATATATCCGTTTATTTATCATTATCGCTTGCGTTATTATTATATACCCACTTTAGTATCCAGTTTGCTTAATAATACTATATTGCCTTATGCTTGTCAAGTGAGATCTTACAAAATTATAGCTTTTTGGATATGCGTCAGTCTTTGATGTATTCAGTGTAGAACAGGCGTCTCGCCTGTTGCCCTTGCTGACAGCCGAGACGGCTGTCCTACACTCTTTATTGTGGAATATCCCAATGGTAGGGACGCCTCGCCGAGGCGTCCGCGGCGCTCTCGGCGAGAGCGCCCTACCAAAATAAACGTGTACAGCAGAAACTGACGCATTGCATCTTTACCAACTCGTCAGTCTATACCTTTTTGCGTTCATTAGTGTAGTAATTCGACTAAAGTATGTCGGGTTTTCTGTGTCCGGCGTAGCTTCTCAGCGAAGTCGGAAACCCGACACTTGGTTGGCGGTTTAAAAACCGCCCTACTTATGAGGTTAAACATCCCAGCTAAACGGTTACGATTAACGCCTGAATTTGTTGATTTTAAGGCCTGTAGTGGTCTATTTTAAAGTGCATAGGATGCTTTATACCAAGCATATTATATACATGGGATGACAGGTCTGAGGCTAAATCCGCGGCGGGGGCTACATAATTGTAATTTCGACCCCCTGCTTGGGAGGAATCATATAATAAGAAGTTATGCATTATAATAAATGAAATAATTCCATGAATTTTAACGAGATTAACGAAAACAATATTTATGTAATTGATTTGGTCGAACCCCCAGAAGGGTTTGATTACAGATATATAAAATTACGAGAAGCGGCCGCCCCTGTTTGCAATAATACTGCTTACTCCACTATTGCTATAAATGGAAAAGCATTAAAATTATTCTACAAATCAGGGAATATCGATAATATAATATTGTCCAATGGGAAATACTTTGGATTAATAGACGATACAGCAGGATGGATGCTTATGGATGAAATGCATAAATTCATAGGAGTGACTAAAGAATTTTATGATACAGATCCAAGACTTGAATCAGTTCGAAAAAAAGAAAAAGACAATTACAAAGCAAAAGAAGTAACTGTTAAAGAATTATCAATGAAATATTTAAATGCATAACGATGCCCATTCTGCCAACCTGCTTTCGCAGGTCGGCAGATAGGAGAGCGTTGGGTGATAGAAATGAACATGAGAAAAATAGAAGTCGTCGATTATGATCCATCATGGCCGGCTCAATTCGGAGCGGAGCGCGCCATTATCCGCCGTGCCCTAGGCGATGTAGTCGTGGATATCCACCACATCGGCAGCACGGCCATGCCAGGACTGGCTGCAAAACCGATCATTGATATTCTGCTTGAGGTCGGCGACTTGGCTGCTCTCGATGCCCACAATCCCGATATGGACGCCATTGGATACAAGCCCATGGGCGAGTTTGGAATACCCGGGCGACGATACTTCCCCAAGGGTGGAGATAATCGCTCCCACCAGATTCACGCGTTCGTATGCGGCGATCCAAATGTTGGCAGGCACATCGCCTTCCGCGATTACCTATGGTGTCATCAGGATGTCGCGCAAGAGTACGGCGAGTTGAAGCGTCGAGTTGCTCGGGCCTGTGACAACGATATCGGACGATACTGCGACGGCAAGGACGCATATGTGAAGCGAGTCGAAGCTTTAGCAGTCGAGGAACTGACACCCAGCCAAGCGCCGGAGGATACGGCTCGCAAGCTCGCCGATCCTCAGCGCTGACGCTCCCAAAAAAGAGAATGGAATGGCTCCAGTTATTCTTAGCCCTGCGAATATCGCTGAAAGATTCTGCCCTGTGAAATTCAGGAGGGAGAACCGCGGAGCATTTATTCTGGCATGAGGATCTCATCCCCTGCGGACTGATGAGGGCTGAAGTCCAGTAAACCGTTTGAACGCCGTGGCGAAATGCTGTGAGGACGAGAACTTGAACCGCAGCGCGGTACTGCCGACATCCCCCCTGCCCGACTCCAGGAACTCCCTTGCCTTGGCCACCTTGAGCCTGAGGAAATATTCGGCGGGCGGCATACCTGTCTCCTGGCGGAACCTTGCCTTGAACCTGGACTCCGATATCCCCATGATCCCGGCCATTTCGGGGACGCTGATTTTCGTTTCGACCTTCTCGTTCATAAATTGGATTATCTTGTTGAGGTTCCCATCGTCCATTTTCCGGGGATTAATCCCGGATCTTGAAATCTCAAGAATCAGGGAAACCAGCAGGTTCCCCATGGTTATTTTCCTCACCGGGGCGTCAGGCATTGAAAGTTCCGCATAGAGCTTTTCAAAGAGCCCGCGTACCGGCGCCGTAGCCGGAAAGCACTTCTCCTGGATCCTGGAAAGCCCGGCATAGAGGTCTGAGCCATAGGAATAATGGAGCCCAAGGAAAGGTCCGTTCTTCTTCGGCGCCATCAGATGGAGCCAGAAAAGACTCCCCTTCTCCTGAGGCTGCTTTCCTGTGCTGTGCGGTTCATCAGGCCTGGTGATGAAAAGGTCTCCGCCCTTGAGCAGATAGTCACGGCCAAGAGCCCGGTAGTTCTGCCTGCCTTCGACAAGGTAACAGATCTCGAAATCGCTGTGGGTATGTATATTCAGAGGTTCAATCGCCTTGTCGAACCTGTACGCCCCGAACAGCGGGACCTCCGGAAACCCATAACCGGAGAGGTCATGGAACTCCTTGTAGTATCTGCGCCTTGTGATAGCCGGCATCAGAATCTCCGTTAGTTTGAATGATAATAAATGTCAGCGGCAGAGTGACCCAGTGACCATGCTGCCAAGTGATATAAGAACTTGACTCTCGGCCACTTTAGCCACCCATCCATTCACCATTTCTTAATGTACATAATCATACTGCATATTTTACTGAACGCAAGCTTTTATTGTTGATGATAAATTCTCTGGCATGAAAGAACATATTGTATGTTCTGTGTTAAAAATAAAATAATTCCGAGGTAAAGCCATGATGGACGACAGGATGAAATCGATGCTAGGTCTCAAACCAGAATACATCCCGGTATCTGTCGGGATCCTCCCTTCGGCCTGGATGCTACACCGCGAAAAGCTCGACGCCATAGTGAAGAAGCATCCGGCGATATTCGGAAAGCAGGACGGGCAGAGGAACTATGACCAGGTCTGGAGCGCGACCTACATGGCGGGCGCACACACCGACGTCTGGGGCTGCGTGTGGGAGAATGTGCACCACGGACAGGAGGCGATAGTCACAAGGCATCCCGTCCCGACACGCGAGGACGTATGGAAGCTCAAGGCTCCTGAAAAGGACGCCGGACTGCCTCACGGGTTCATGTATCTGCGCCTTGCGGATCTCAGGGGATTCGAGGAGGTCATGATCGATTTCGCGGAGGAGCCGCCCGAACTCCAGATGCTCATCGACACTGTGCTCAAATACAATCTCCGCCAGCGAGACATATGGCTCAGCAAGCAGAAGGAGGAAGGGGCGATATTCTATGTCGGCGACGATCTCGGGATGCAGCATTCGCTTGCGATGGGTCCGGAGAAATGGAGGAAATACATGAAACCCTGCTACATGCAGATCTACAAGCCGGTCAGGGACGCCGGGCATTACGTCTATATGCACACGGACGGCATGATCTACGAGATCATCCCCGACCTTATAGAGTGCGGGGTGAACGTCATAAATCCGCAGTTCCGCGCTAACGGCCTCGACAATCTTGTGCGTGTCTGCAAGGGGAAGGTCTGCGTCGATCTGGATCTCGACAGGCAGATGTTCCCGTTCTGCAAGCCTGCCGACATTGATGCGCACGTGCGTGAAGCGGTGAAGGCGCTTGGCAGTCCGGAAGGCGGACTCTGGCTGAAGGGCGAGGTCGACGACGGAGTTCCGTTGGAAAACGTCGAGGCCCTATGTGACGCACTTGAGAAGTACAGGGGGTATTACAGATAGCTAAAAGGCCCCATGTTACTTCTTAACCATGGCTTTCTTAAATTCATGTTCCAACCTAAGGAATGACGGATAGTTCTCGGCCAGGAGCCTTATGCCTTTTATGTATTCGTCAATCTGCCACCTGGTACCGCATATGCTTATGGCGCCGGCGGTCTTTCCATCCTCGGTGGGCATCATCATGTTGCCAAGGGCTATGAACCCGTCGAAATGCAGGTCCGAGAGCGGACAGATGAACATTTCCGCGTCCTTCAGCATTGTAAGCCCGGCCGTTCCGACGAACTCACCGAGGGTCTTCGGCATGAAATACTTGAGCATATGATAGAACATAGGATGCATCAGGGCGTAAATTTCAAAGAGCTCATAGCTTTCGCTTTTCCCCAGCCTTGTCGTGAACACGCGGCGGTTGAACTCCCTCTGGTATCTCAGGAATCCTTCCAGCGAATCCTTCTCGTTGAAGAATTTCCTGGGGAGCATGAAGATGAAGCTTATGCTCCTGTCCTTCGGATTGTCCATCATCAAGGAAGTATCCACAGGGAAGATGAATTTCTTGTCCTGGAAATAATTCTGCTGTGCGAGCCCCCAGATTATCATGCTTGAAACAGTGGCGGGCCCGCCCATCTCCACGTAATATTTGTCATTGAGATACTTCCTGAACTTCAGGAAGCTCTTGAAGTCCACATATGTTTTCCCGCGGTACAGGTTGTTTCCGCAGAAGAGGAGCTCCGTCCTCGCCCCGGCGCCTGAGATTGCCGGATAGACGACCGGTCCGGTCTCGCCCCATTCCTTCTTGAGCCCCATGAGCATTTCCTGCATGGGGATCCCGTCGACAGGCACATGATGGTACTGGCACCAGAGATCGGCCTCTGCAAAATCGGATGTGAACCGGCATACCATGTTGAGGAGTCCGAACCCAGGGTGGCTGCAGAGCCTCATGTCCGGCGTAGACACCCTTCCCTGAACATTCTTCCCAGTACTTACATCCAGGATCTGGAACTGTATGAAAGACGCATTCACCAGCCTCCTGGTTATATGCCTCAGCTCCCGATGCTGCTTGAAGGACAGCCCCCTGACCTTGCGGACCCAGCGCCTCAGCTTCTTGTAGATGATCCATGAGCGCTTCTGGTCGTCGACAGTCTTGGTCTCATTGTAGCTTTCAATCATCTTGTCGAGCAATGCATCAATCACGTCCCTTCCGGATGCAGGGATTGACTTGTAGTTCCTGTCGAAATGCGGGACAATTTTGAGGAGATCCCCGTCCGCGCCGAACTCCGCCTCGACAATATCGGTAAAGAATGACTTCTTCCTCCTGGTCAGGAAGAAACCCCAGTCTATCGTCCAGCGGCAGTCAGGATTCCTGCGGATGAAATCCGCGAGCCTGCTGATCAGGATTGTCTTTGCGGCACCCATGTCCTCAGGCGTCGGATTGTTCCCGAGATAGTTCATCCTGAAGCTCGCGAGGATGAATTTCGAATGCTCCTTGCGGAGGAAGATTCCGGTGACCTTGCGCCAGCCGTTGATTTTCGTCTTGAAGCCGATCTTCTTCATGAGCTGGAGGAACTTTATCATCAGGATAAGCATGAAAGCCCCGAAGCTCCACCTGTCAATGAGCCTTCTCATCTTCATCTTCCCTGGCGGGGGAACTGGAAGCTTTTCCACCGCTTCAGACCGTGGAGGTTCCTTCGCGCTGGCGTCTTCCTTCCTGGCGGCATCTGCCGGTTCAGCTGGACGCTGCTTTATTACGGTCTCAAATTTCACACCTAGGAAATTCGCCAGTATCTCCGCTGTTTCAAGCGGCATCTCCTCCTGCGGAGAATGTCCGCAGTTTTCCAATATCTTGAGTTCGGCGTTCTTCAGGTCCGACTTCAGCTTGAGGGCGTCAATCAGATCAATGATGACGTCCTCCTTGCCCCACATGATCAGGGTTTTCACAGTTATCTCGCTCAACTTGTCACGGAATGATCTCAGATTGGCTATCGCGATCTGCAGGGCTGCGGCATAGAGGCACTCCTTCGACTTTTCCATGCGAAGGATGGAACTGTATTCCCTTACAGCCTCATCATCTATCTTCCCGTGGTCGAAATACACCTGCTTCAGCACGATGGAGACGAGAAGCTCCTCATCCGCCAGTTTCATGATCCTGTTTTCGGGAGAGGCTGAGGTTATGTCATCGATGAAGTCCGGAAGCTTATGGAACATGCCGGCGCTGTCCACCAGGACAAGCCTGCTTATCCTCTCCTTCATCTTGTTATCGAAAAGGGTAAGAAGGCTTATCGCGCCCCCCATCGAATGCCCGACAAGCACCAGGTCACGCAGTTCCAGGGTTCTGATGAATTCGGACACGATTATCGACTGGTCGAACGGGGAAAGATGATCGTCGCATTTTTTCTCGGAATGGCCGAATCCCTTCAGGTCAATGGTGATGAATCTGAATTTGGGCGGCAGGTATCCAATCATCTTCATCCAGGTATAGGATGATGAGGCGAACCCGTGGATGAACAGGATAGGGCGCCCCTCCCCCTTGTCGGTATATGCGATGGAGATACCGTTCACATCCATATATTTGTATTCAATAGAACTCATAGTCATCAGGGCCTAGGCTCCGTCCTCATGGAATTTGCCATGGAAAACGTTAAAATTAGCATATGTCGCGAAAAAGTAAATTATGGAGGGAATCCAATTTTCCGGGAGAACCGGAATCCACTGGAATTTTCCGCCCTATGGATCAAGCGTCCTGCCGCAAAAACATTCCAACCTCATCCGGGTAGGAATCAAGCGTGGGACCTTTGCCGCTACTTCAATTCGCCTTGGCCGGAGTAAACGGCTGTTTCCTTTTCTCCGCCTGCTTCTTCGTGGTTGCCTCAAGAAGATGATATCCCATGTTCTTGGCAAACTCAGGGGACGTAGTTATGCCCATGTGCGCGGCGGCGATATGGATTATGGTCTGCCATTTGACAGGAGAGGCTGCAAAAGGCCTCCACGTGGCGCCTTCACGGTCATCCATGCGTGCGCTTATCGCCAGGACCTTGCCGTCTCCGGTCTCAAATTCCGTGACTTCAAATCCTCCTGTCTTGCGGTCCACCTGCGCGACTCTTCTGGTAGGAACCGCATCTCCCACGAAAAGATACAGGGCCACGTCATCCGGTGGAACCGTATCTATCTTCATGGCGTCAGTGAACTGCCTGGCGCGCTTCAGGCATTTCTTCAGATGATCAATTGCGACTGCATGTCTCTCCTCGGCGGTCTTCGCATCAGGGAGAATTATCTTAAGCGCCTCATCCTGCCTGGGATCAGCCAGCCCCCAGTTATATTTGATCCAGACTTCCGGATCGAATATGTCGATAGGTTTTCCGTCGGGATCGTCCTTGTAGACCAGGGAACGCGTGCTGACAAGCGGCAGCATCTGGTAATATGTCGCCCAGGTACCTATGATCCCCTGGGGATACGCCTCAAGCTCCGGAGCCATCTTGAGCCCATTCTGCATTTCAACGAATGTATCAAGGTATCCGGCGTTGGGTGTTGCGACCACTACAAGCTTGTCGACGTATTTGCTTCCGCGCCAGTCATAATAAAACACAAACAGCGATGAGAAATGCTTGCCCTCTGGAAGGGGCTTGAATTCCGGAATATACCCGCATTTTTCAAGGATTCCGAGAAGCGTATCATAACCTTCCATGCTGAAATGAATTCCAAGTATCCTTACATCGACGTTACCCATGATAGAATACGGCTGCACATCGCTCTTCAGATCCTTGAGGGGCTTTCCGATTTCCATTGGAATGGCAATCCCCTTGAGCTGCTCATTGGAATATCCTCTCATTGCATCCAATCCGGTGAATGACCCGAAAATAGAGGCCCCTGTCCTTGTATCCTTGAGCTTGGATCCCAGGAATCCGTGGACAACTATCACCGGATTCCGTTCAATTCCTTCGTATGACATGGATTTTATCGCATTGGCGCCAAGCATGGGACGATCATAGACTCCATTTGAATCATAGGAGCCGACCGCGGAGCCGGTAGAGGAACATCCTGACAACATTGCGGCGGCAATAACCATGCTTGAAAGCACGAGCAGTCTTTTCATTCTCATAATAAGATCCTGTTATGGTTAATTTTTAATAATCTAACTTCTTAAAGGATACTTTATAGAGAGATATTGCAAGAAAAGAGGGATAATATCACGGGATGAAGCTGGCCGGATTCCTGCCGGTATATTTCCTGAAGACCTTTGCGAAATACTGGGAGCTGGCAAATCCGGAACTGAAGGATGTCTCCGTCACAGAATACTTCCCGGACGAAAGCATCTCCATCGCCTTGTCGCATCTCAGCCTGTTCAGATAGTCGGCAGGCGTCAGGCCGGTCTCCTCCTTGAACTTCTCGTTGAATCTTGAGACGCTGAGACCTACAGCCTCCGCAATCTCGGGCATTGAAAAGGCGCGCCGGTAGTTCTTCTTCATGTAGTCGGTCGCCGGCCTGGATACGATAGACGTCTTTGAAGTCTGCTGGCCGCAGGAGAAGAGCCTTCCGACTTCACCTGATATCTGGAGGACCAGCAGCCTGTTGAGAAGAGGCGAGAACGAATCAGTCCTGCCTTCCTTCGCGGCAACCATGGAATTCCTGAGCTCCTGGAAGAGGCTGCAGATCTTTTCAGTGGCCGGAACCACCTTGTTGCCCGCGTTCCGATATGCAAAGTCGAGATTCTTCAGTTCGCTTTTCAAGGCTGGAGCCAGCCTTGATCTGGCCGCATGCCTGAAATCGATGATCAGCCAGAAGAGCGAGCATGGCTTGATTATCTGCATCTCCCCGGAATGCTCCACTCCGGGCTGGATCACCGCCAGGTCTCCGCCACGGAGGACCAGCTTCCTCCCCTTTTCAAGGACCCAGGCCACCTCTCCCTTGTCAATGAAGGTGATTTCAAATCCTTCATGGTCATGGCAGAACAGCGAACGCGGCCTGGTCAGGAGCTCGTATCCCCCGCCGATCAGCAGCGGCAGCTTGAACCATCCCCTCTTGTAGTCAATTCTTCCCGGATTCGATCTTCTCGGCATATCTTTCCATCTCTGATTGTTAATTTCACCGGTGACAATACGCAGTCGGCCTGTGTAATTTATTCCGGCAAATAAAAATAAACGCTTTCCTGAACAATAATGTGTAATCTATAACCGTAAAGCAGGATTACAATTTACAACTCATACAAGGGGAGCGGTTGATATGACACAGAGCTCAAAGGAGATAGTAAAGGCCGCCATAACTTTTAAAAATCCGGAACGCCTGCCTGTCAGGATGGGCTGCTTCGGATGCGACGACACCATGTGGATACCGAGGCCGTCCGCCGACAAGGTGGTCAATGGGGTGAAGACAGACGAATGGGGCTGCGTCTGGGACCATACAGATGTAAAGAACATGGGACAGGTGACCGGACACCCTCTCTCCGACCTTTCCGGACATGAGAAGGTCATCCCCCCGGACTACAGCGATGACTGGCGCTACAAGGACTGCGAGGAGGTGTTCAAGAAAGCCGAGAAGGAACAGAAGTATACACAGGTCGGCATATTCATGATACTTTTCGAAAGGATGCACTCTCTGGCCGGTTTCGAAAACACGCTAATGGGCCTGATAACCGACAGGGACAACGCCTCGGCCCTCGCCGACAAGATCGTAGATACGCATATATCATTAGTCAGACAGTATCAGGAGCGCTTTGGACAGAGACTCCATTCCTTCAGCATGACAGACGACTGGGGGACCCAGCAGGCGGCATTCATCTCGATGGATCTCTGGTATGATTTCTTCTTCCCGAAGTACAAGAAGATATTCGACGCCATGCACGAGGGCGGACAGGATGTCTGGGTGCATTCCTGTGGAAAGGTGAACGAGGTAATCCGGGGCTATATCGACGCAGGCGTCGATGTCGTCAATCTCCAGCAGCCTCGCGCCCTCGGGATCGAGGAGATCGGCAGGCGGTACCGCGGGAAGATATCCTTCGAGTCCCTTGCGGACATACAGGCGACCCTGCCGAAGGCGAAGAAAGAGCTAATTGCAAAGGATGCCGACGATCTCGCAAAGAACTGGATGTCTCCGAAGGGCGGATTCATATTCTCCGACTATGGAGACGGAGAGGCGATCGGGACACCGGCGCAGACCAAGATGATCATGTACAGCGAGTTCAGAAGGATCTCAGAGGAGGTCTACGGCAGGCCTCTTCCGAAACCGAAGGGGTGATCATCCCGGCCTCGGGACAGGAGGATGCTTATTCATACAGCTGGTATATCAGGCAGTTGTTGTTTTCCATGACATAGGGTTTCGCATAACTCCTGAAATCCCTGAAGAAAGGGAATTTTTCCAGGTATTTGTTGTTGAGCGAGCCTTTTTCCAGCATGATGAAACCTATTCCGTTCTTCTTCAGCTCAGCTATCTTCGGGCCAGCAGCACCCTCCTTGAACAGGAATGACAGTTCCGGACTCCACACCGGCAGAAGAATGATGCCGCGCTGCGGTTTCGAAGAAAGAGCGGCATGGTAGAACGGGCTGTCGCTAATCACCTTTGCATTGTCCGGGAGCGGTTCTATGTAGCTGAATATCCTGTTGCCGACATAATCCACCGGATCAAATGCCGCAACTGCAATCTCAGACGGCTTCAACGACCAGAAGTTGTAAGGAACTGTCAGATCCTGCAGGAAGGCGAAGATGAAAAACGCCCCCAGCCCGACATTGACTGCGTTCCTCCCGATATTGCCGGCCGCCCATTTCGCCAGCAAGGCGCCGCTGGCGGCAGAAAGAAGGACCAGTGCCGGACTAAGCACCCTCATCGAATGGAAGAAACCTCCGTTTGTCTGGCCGACGGAACATATCCAGAGAACGGCAACCGCCAGGATTGAAACGGCGAGATATCCATGTTTTCTGAAATGGAAAACTGCCGCTGCAATTCCTATCGACGCCTGGACAGGAGCCGTAAACAGCAGGGATGTAAGAAGATAATAGAGTTTTGTCAGCGGCTGGTTTGAAAAACCGAAATACTCCTCGTATACCTTGAATATTCCGCAATGCACTTCGTTGACATTGAAGATTCCTCCGAACGAAGAGATGCTGTAGAAGGGGTTCCCTGCGACAACCCAGGTCCTAAGATACCAGGGAGATACCAGGATGAGAACGGCAATGACATATGCGGAGGTCAGTTTCCAGCTGTTCCTGCGCCAGAGGCAGACGGCAATTCCGCAGAAGAGGAATGCGCATCCATATTCGCGGGTCAGCGCCCCGAGGGCGGTTGCGAACCCCGCAAGGATCATCGAGGAAAAGTCCCCAGTTTCCTTTTCAACAAGATAATGGACCGTGGCCGCCAGGGAAAGTGCAGTAAGGCCCGTCTCCTGCCCCATCACCAGGGAGAAGAAGAATAATGTTGACGAGGCAAGGACAAGGGATGCATAGAATCCGGAATTATCGTACGGGAACAGCTTCGAGGTTATTTTAAACGCCAGCCACAGGATCAGTCCGAGCTGCAAGGCCACAAACGGGCCTGTAAGCATCGTCTCCGGGACTCCATACGAGGAATAAATCCAGAAATAGGAGAATGACACCATCGGAGGGATGCCGTCCACATAGAAGTATGCCATGAAATCGCCGGAAGTTAAGGGCGGATAGAAATTGAAATTTCTAAATTCCATCAGCTTGAGCGCAAAGTGGTTCCATCTGAACTCCGCGTCGCTGTAGTTGAACGGCTGGAGGACGCTCCGCACCAGGATCAGCAGGACCACAAGGCCAAGTGGAATCATAAACGGGGAGAATTTGAAATCGAAGGTGAATTCTGAAGTATCCAGTATCTTTCCCGGACCTGTCTTTTGGAATTTCATGACAAGGACGAAAAGGAGTGCTGACAATGCCAGAAGGACGCCAAGCACAGAAGTAAAGCAAACCTGCACCCTGAAAACATCAATCCAGAAGATTGTTTGGAAAAGGAGCACGCAGGAGACAAGGAAACTTGAGAGGGCATTGGCCTTTATCCCCAGCAGCTTTGACATAAGGAAGCCGGGCAGGAAAAATCCGGCCACCAGCCCAACCACTAGCATTAGTATCTGCAAATCAGCACCTTGAAATTGCAATTTTCCATGGGTCGAATAATAATCTATGGTCGGCTTGCGGGATATTCAAAGACCTGGAGGCAAAAAAAATCCCGCCTTGCGGGCGGGATTTTGAAATACTGAAAACTGCCGTCTTCTTATCGGGCGTAGAATTCGACCACCTTCATGATCTCGACGCCGGTGGGGTTCTCCTCGATGAGGGGTTCCCTGACGACCTTCACCTTGCAGTTCTCCTTGTCAACTTCAAGATAGGCCGGAACTTCGCAGTTGGAATTCTTTGCGACATTCGCAATTGCGGGGTCCTTTTCGACATTTATTGAGAAAACCTGCCCAGGCTTGAGCCTGTATGAAGGACGGTCAACGATCTTTCCGTCGACGAGGATGTGGCGGTGCACGACAAACTGTTTCGCCGCATGGATCGAAGGGGCGAGTCCGCTGCGGTATACCGCTGAATCAAGCCTGAATTCGAGGTTGCGGAGGAGCGTCAGGTCGGTCTGGGTCTTCCCCCTCTTGGCATCCACGAAAGAGAGATGCAGCTGTTTCTCAGTAAGGGAGTAGAATACCTTCAGCCTCTGTTTCTGCAGGAGGAGTTCCCCGTAGGTGGAGAGTTTCTTCTGTGCGTTCTTCCCGTGCGGTCCGGCCGGATAGGGCCTTTTCGCGCTAGGACATTTGGCTTTTCCCCAGATGCAGACACCCAGGCGGCGGCAAAGTTTGTGTTTGGCTCGAGCTTGCATGATCTCCTTTATTGTTTTGTTATAGGGAAGCAGGTGTCAAGCTGTTTTGGAACCTGTCTTCCCCTTTTGATGCTTCTGCCTATTAATCGGCAAAGCGGGAAAATGTAGCAGACATTAGGTTTTTATCAACTTAATTTAGGAATTTTCAACCACGGAACACGCAGATTACACAGAAATCATTGATCTATATTTCTATTGATTTTTTTAATACTTCCGTATCCTTCGTGTGCTTCGTGGTTATATTTTCTGTGTGTCATATGTGTTCAGTGGTGACAAAATCTTATGAATTATTCCCAAAAACTCAAAAAACTGACTGGTGCTGTAAGAAAACGGCTGGAATCGGCGCCGGGCTGCCATGACTGGGAGCATACCCGGCGCGTTTTGCACAACGCCCGGATAATCGCCGCCGGCGAGAAGAACGCCGACATCCAGGTAGTCGAGTGCGCCGCAGTCCTGCACGATATCGCCCGTCCAGAAGAGCTGAAAAGCAAAGGCAAGCTCTGCCATGCCGTCATAGGCTCGGAGATTGCCGGAAAATACCTTGAGGATTGCGGATTTCGCAACGAAGAGTTCATAAAAAAGGTTTGCAGCTGCGTCAAGACCCACAGATACCGTGGCGGCGGGGGGCGCAACCCCTTGCATATTGAAGAAAAGATTGTTTATGATGCTGATAAATTGGATTCCATTGGAGCCATTGGCGTCGGGCGCGCATTCCATTTTGCCGGCAGGATAGGCGCAAAGCTGCACAATACCGAAAAGGAGGCCCTCAGTTCTGATTCGTACAGCTCGGAGGATTCAGCATACCGCGAATATCTTGTGAAACTCCGCCATATCCATGGAAAACTGCTCACTAAGACAGGCCGCAAGGTCGCCAAGCAGCGCTCCGATTTCATGCACGAGTTCTTCAGGCAGCTCAACTGCGAAGTCTACGGATGAATCATCTGCCTTTGGCAGGCACCCAGCTGACATCGCTTACGGTGAAAGAGGACTTGTCGTCCTTATCCTTGGAGATGGAGGGGCAGTACACCCAGGTTTTGATACTGCCTTTCCTGGTATCTATCTCGAAAAGTCTGACGGGATTTGTCGCGTTGTCGTGGTAGCACTGGACGAATTCGTAGACCGTGTTGCCTTTGACCCCCTTGTCGGTCCGGTAGCCGTGACCGCCGACATGACCGCAGAAGACCAGTCTGATGTTCGCGTACTGGCTGACAAGCTTGTCAAAGATGAACTGGGGGCTGTTGTTGCCGTAGCCGCCGTTTGATTTCTCGATTGCGGAACCGCCATTGAGAAAAGAATGTGTCACTATTATTACATTATGGTTCGGATGCTCCTCTACGACTTTCTTCGCCCATTCGACGGCTTCTGTCCTCGCCCAGAGCTCCAGGCTGATCACAAGCCAGTCCAGTCCTCCGGCCTTGAAGGTCTGGAAGGAGTTGTCCGCTTTCCCTTTTTCAAAAACTCCTTCAAGAGCCTTGAAACGCGCCTCAGGGAAATATTTATTGAACGAGGAAGTGTTCCTGAGATTCGTATTGACGTTTCCCGGAGCGGCGCTGCCTCCCTCCTTGGTTGCCGCAGTATCATGGTTTCCCAGAGCCACGGCATAAGGGATTCCAGCCTTGTCGAGAATCTCAAATCCTTTGCTGTTCCTCTCGTACTGTGCATGGTCGGGAGTGTCCCAGTTCATCATGTCGCCAACATGCAGAACGAACTTCAAGTTCAAATCCTTCTTATTGTCGGCAAGCCACTGCATCCTGCTCTTCAGCCGCGTATCATTGTCCCTTAGCACCTCCTGCTGCGAATCCGGAATCACGGCGATTGCGAACTTGTCCTCGCTGTAACCGGTCACAGACATGACAGCTGAAACAATCTGAATGAAAGCAAACAGGAATATTCTTTTCATTGCCGAACGCGCCTTTCTGGATTATGCGAGATCAGCGGTAAATATAGTCCATAAATAATTTCTCGCCTGCTGGAAATTATTGGCCCTTTCCGACATGCATTTCAGCAAACCTGATCCGGCTGGCCACCGACTGGTATATCGACAGTTCCGCAGAAGAAGTGGCCGCGGCCTGACGGGCATGCGTACGGAAGCCGGAAGAATCTTCACTTTTCCTTTTTCCCGGGGATATAATCCGGAAAGTTCTTTTTCATGCATGTCGGACAGATGCCATGGCTGAACTCCGCGTCTGTATGCCGGGCGACAAATGTCTCCAGCTGGTCCCAATAACCCTTGTCATCCCTTATCTTCTTGCAATAGGCGCATATCGGAACTATCCCGCGCAGCATTTCCAGCTTCTTCTGGTAGGTCTTGAGTATTCCAAACATGAGCATCATTATCAGCAGCGTGACAATGCTGCATATCGCCATGTTTATCACCAGGGTCCTGAAGATATGCCTTGTCGTCCCCTCCTCGCCCTGCTCGACTATGAGATACCACTGGAATTCGGGAATACGGCGCATGTTGACATGGACAAGCTCCCCATCCCTGGCAAACGAAAAGAAATTATCCTTCTTCGTCTTCAGCATCTGGACGGAATCAGACATCCCGCCTATCTGGGACACATTCTTCAAGGACTTTGGAAAGCTGGATCCGGAAAGCCTGACGTCCCCCTTGTCGTCCACGAAATAGATCCTTCTTCCATATTTCTCCTGGTATTTCTCAATCATGTCCTTAACCGCCTCGATGGTCAGTCCGACTCCGGTGGCCCCTATGAAACTCCCGTCATATGCATATACCCGGTAGTTGATGAAGATCGTCAAGGCATCCCTGTTTGCAAGATCGGGATCGACATTTATCTCATAGTCCTCCTTCATATTGCGCACCCTGTAGTACCAGACGTCGCGTTCCTCCTCCGGAGAAATCTTCTTGAGTATCCCGTCGGAATAATAATAATTCAACGTCCTGTCGGAGACAAAGAAGCTGGTGAAGGTCTTGTACTTGAGCCTGATCTCCCTGAGATATTTCGACATCCTCTCCGGATCCTTCTCCCCTTCGATCACCCAGTCCCTGCAGAAAGTATCCGATGCCATCATGGAGGAGATGAAAACAGGACGCAGGATGTCATGCTGTATCTCGGAATAGATATTGTCGCTGGTGAGGGGGAGGGTGTTTGTTTCGATTTCGGAACGCAGGGAATTCCTGGAGGCATAGTATCCCAGAAGGCTGGTCAGAAGGAAGCCTGTCACCAGTATGCCGAATATCAGGAGGATAAATCTCCTGTTCTTCTTTGCCAGGAACATCTCCTTCAGGGTCTCAGACCAGATTTCAGGTGTCTTCATCATGGCCGGATTATATCATTTTCAAATGCAACAATCAATACTTCCAGCACTAAATTCATCTTGGAGAGCTCAGTAAAAAAAACGGCCAGAAGGCTTTTACGCCTTCTGGCCGGATATGATCTTGTCTCTCAGCTTATTTTACAGGAGCAGTTGCGATCTTGATGTTCTTGACTGCATTTCCGTCCTTGTCGACGAAACGGGCTGAAACACCTGCTTCTCCTCCGCCATTGATTACCATTGCGCGGACGACATTCATCCCCTTCTTCAATGTCAGGGCAGGAGACTTGTCGGTGTCCTTTTCAACAGCGCGGCCGGAATACACCTTGACCGCTTCGACGCCGTTGACGGTCCACAGCGAGCTGTCATCCGATCCGATTGAAAGCGAAACGTTCGCAATCTCCTCGTCGGCGATCACGTAGGCGACCACGAAATAGATTGAGTTGTCGGTAGGCGGATCAAACTTCCAGCAGGCGTCATCGACCTGGTATGCCTTCCAGGCGAGTTCCTTGCCGTCGACCTTGGCCTTGTCGTTCTCCGCAGGAGCCACAGTCTTCTGCCCGGCAAAGAATTCCTTTTCGAAATAAGGCTTCTGGACTTCCTCCGAATGGGCGCCGACATCGGCTCCCAGCTCGATGGCGGGAAGGGCCAGCCAGTTGTGGATGTATCCCTCGTCATCGACCTTGAAAGTCTTGTCCTGCGCCTGAGAGCAGATCCCGAACAGCGCCACCATGCAAACGCACACCACTGCAAAAATCTTCTTCATTTAGTTCCATCCCTTTCTTTTGCGTTATCAACTACGTTTTATGAAAATAATCCGGACTCAGAAATGTGTACAGCTCCTTTTCTCTCCCCCTCCTTTCAGCATGCTGTAAAAAACGATGATAAATGTAGTCTTCCACATAAGAAAGCGCAAGATGGGCATTTTTCGTACATGTTGATATGATGAACCCCTATCTGTATTCCTCGCAGGCCTCCTTCATGGCCACGAGATTCGCCCAGGGCACCTCGGGTTCGACCATGTGCGTCGGCCCTATCACAATTCCGCCCTGCCTGCCGCAGATCTGCAGGTTCTTCCGGATGACATCCCTCACTTCCTCGGGCTTGCCGAAAGGAAGAGTGGTCTGCGTGCCGATTGTGCTCCAGAACGACATCCTTCCTCCTACCAGCCTATGCACATCCTCGAACTTCATGCATTCGGGCTGTACGGGGTTGAGTATGTCGACGCCGACCTCGATCAAATCCTCGAGGAACGGCAGGACAAATCCGCAGGAATGG
>CAZDNQ010000004.1:0-28535 GCA_964506605.1 uncultured Victivallis sp.
CGAGAAACGTCTGGCCGCGGCAAGGAAAGTCTACGATGAACGCAACCGCCGTCTTGAATCTATGACCGATGAGTCGGTCGAGATATTCTACTCCTGCCTGCTCTGCCAGTCGTTCGCACCCAACCACGTCTGTATAATCACCCCTGAACGCCTCGGTCTCTGCGGCGCATACAACTGGCTCGATGGAAAGGCCGCCTATGAAATCGATGAGACCGGCCCCAACCAGCCAGTGAAGAAGGGCGAATGCATCGATCCGGTCAAGGGTGTCTGGAAAGGCATCAACGAATATGTGTTCCCGAACAGCCACAAGACAGTCGACGCATTCTGCGCTTATTCCATCATGGACAGGCCGATGACAAGCTGCGGATGCTTCGAAGTCATCTGCGCGTACCTGCCGGAATGCAACGGCATCATGGTCGTGAACCGCGAATTCCAGGGCGATACGCCCGTGGGAATGACATTCTCCACGCTCGCCGGAAACGTCGGCGGCGGACAGCAGACGCCAGGATTCATGGGTGTAGGAAAAGTATTCCTCACTTCAAGGAAGTTCCTCTTTGCCGAAGGCGGATTCAGGAGGCTCGTATGGATGCCGAAGGAGCTAAAGCAGCTGCTTGCGGCCGATCTCAATCTCCGCTTCAAGGAACAGGGCGTCCCGGATCTCCTTGACCTGATTGCGGATGAGACGGTCGCCACTGAAGCGGGCGAAGTCCGCAAATACCTCGAGAAAGTCGGACATCCCGCGATAAAGATGGATGACATGGCGAACTTCGCAAAACAGGCCGGCGCCGAAGACACACCTGCAGAGCCCGTCGAGAAGATCGATGCTCCTGCGGCTGCAAAGGAAACCTCGCCTGCCAGGGAGGAATCCGGCACGAAGATAACTCCTGAACTCATCAACGAGCTCAAGCAGCAGATCTCAAAGGAGATCTCCGAACAGCTCAAGTCGGCCGTCGGCAAGGAGATCGTCAAGGACATCATCGCGACATTGAGCGAGAAATATCTTGGTGAAAAAGTCATAGCGTCTACGTCTCCTGCTGTAAAGGCCGAGGCTGCGGCAGTTGAAGAGAAACCAAAGGGACCGAGTGCAGGTGAAAGACTCGCCTCCCTGAAGGCGTTCAAGCCTAAGAAGGACAAGTGCGAAGTGCCAGTCTGGACCGTCAAGCTCGGTTCGACAAAGAAGGAAGGCGGAACAAGAGGAAAGGTTCTCACTGTCGGAGGATCCTCGTGCATGCCGTTCCATTTCTGGGAAGGCGACATGCCGAACAGGCCGCTTGTCGCGATGGAGGTCTTCGACGTCGTCAGCGAGAAATATCCGGAAGTCCTGAAAAAGGCCTATGGGGATCTTCTTGCGAACCCCGCAAAAATGGCGAAGGCCTGCGTGGAGAAGTATGGTGCAGACATGATCAGCGTCCGTCTCGAAGGAACCCATCCCGAGAAGGGCAACCGTTCGCCTGACGAGTCCGTGAAGCTTGTGAAGTCCGTGCTCGAAGCTGTAGATGTGCCGCTCATCATAACCGGACACAACAACTTCGACAAGAACAACGAGGTGATGAAGGCTGTCGCACAGGCGTGCGCAGGCGAGAACCTCCTCCTCAACTGGGTCGAGCAGAACAACTACCGCACGATAGCGGGAGCCGCCCTGGGCTACGGCCATTCGCTGGTGTCGCAGTCGCCGATCGACGTGAACATCGGAAAGCAGATGAACATCCTGCTGACGAACATGGACGTCAAGCTCGAGCAGGTCGTCATGGATCCGATGACCGGCTCAGTCGGTTATGGTATCGAATACACATATTCAGTGATGGAACGCGTCAGATACACCGGCATCATGGGGGACAAGATGCTTGCAGGACCGATGATCGTGTCGCCCGGACAGGAGGCTGCGAAGGTCAAGGAGGTCAAGGCCGAGGAGAAGGACTTCCCGGCATGGGGCGACCTGACTAAGCGCGCCGCGCTGTGGGAGTATACGACTGCGGCAAACCTGCTCTATTCCGGGGCTGACATCCTGATCATGTACAATCCGGATGCGGCAGTCGCGATCAGGAAGCTGATAACGAAGCTTATGAGCAAATAAACAACCACAGAGGCACAAAGGCACAGAGTAAAATTATTAAGTATAGACAAGTGCTTTTTTTGTGTGAAAATAATTTCAGGAGGTTTTTATGGCATTGACAGGTTTACAGATACAGAAGCTTCTGCCGAAGACGAACTGCAAGGAATGCGGTTCGAACACGTGTCTTGCGTTCGCTATGAAGCTTGCGGCGAAGAAGGCCGAACTTTCAGAATGTCCTTATGCGTCCGACGAGGCGAAGAAAATACTGGGCGCGGCAAGCGAGCCGCCGGTGAAGTCGATCGTACTCGGCAAGGACAAGAAGCTCAAGCTCGGAGAGGAGACTGTCCTCTACAGGCATGAGAAGACTTTCGTGAACCAGACGGCACTGGCGATCAATATCAACGACACCGACAAGCCTGAGTCAATCGAAAAGACTCTCAAGTCTGTCAGCGAATACATGCTTGAACGTGTTGGAGAGGAACTGAAGATCGATCTGGTCTCCGTCACCGACAAGAGCGGGGAGGCCGCGAAGTTCGCAGAAGTCTGCAGGAAGGCATGCGAGACCACGAAACTTCCGCTTGTGATCCACAGCATGAGCGTCCAGTCGCTGGCCGCCGCCGCGAAAGCAGTGAAGGGTTCGAACAGCGTCATCGCCTCCGCAACTCCGAAGACTGCAGACGAACTTGTGAAGGTCGCACAGGAAAACGAACACGCGCTTGCAATAACTGGAGCGGACTTGGATGAGATCTCAGCTCTTTCCGCGAAGATCAAGGCGGGAGGATTCAACAACCTCGTCCTTAACTTCGAGACATTCTCGCTGGCGGAGCAGTTCCAGGCCAACTCGATCGCCCGCCGCGCCGCGCTGAAGGATTCGGTCAAGGCGTTCGGTTATCCGTCAATCAAATTCATCGATGCCACAGATTCCTTCGACATCGCCGGAGAGGCGATAAATGAAATCACGAAGTATGGCGGGATCTGCGTACTCCCATATTTCGACGCCGCGATGCTGGTGTCGCTGATGACTCTGCGCCTCAACATCTACACGGATCCCCAGAAGCCGATCCAGGTCGAACCGAAAGTCTATCCGATCGGCGAGCCGGACAAGAATTCCCCGGTGTTCCTCACCACCAATTTCTCACTTACATACTTCATAGTGTCCGGAGAGATCGAGAACAGCGGCACGAACGCATGGCTTGTCGTCCCGGAATGCGAAGGAATGAGCGTGCTGACCGCCTGGGCGGCCGGCAAGTTCTCCGGGGCTTCCATCGCCAAGTTCATCAAGGGGATCGACCTTGAGGCCCAGATAGCGACGCGCCAGATCATCATCCCCGGATATGTCGCACAGATCAGCGGCGAACTCGAGGAGAGCCTGCCCGGCTGGAAAGTAGTGGTCGGACCGCAGGAAGCCGCCGACATCGAGAGTTTTGTGAAGGCCAGGCTAAAGTAACTCGGGCATTCCTGCCCGAGAATATGTATCGGCGAAACGGAGTATGGGAGTATCGGAGATAAAACTTTTCTATGCCGACAATCACATTCAAACCTTCTGGTGTAAAACTCGAGGTCCCTGCTGGAACTGAGCTGCTCGAAGCCGCCAGGAAGGCCGGCGTCAGTATTGATTCTCCATGCGGCGGCAAGGGCACATGCGGAAAATGCATGGTGCAGGTCCTGTCCGGAAACGTAGATTCCGAGAGCCTCGGCGTGCTTCCCCAGAACGTGGTGGCGGACGGCTACGTGCTTGCCTGCAAGACAAAAGTACTCGACGGCGACGTGGTTGTCGAAGTTCCTGAGCAGATCGGGCGCGAAGGCGGGAAGTTCACGAAGACCACCGAGGATTTCAGCCTTGTGAGCAGGGAGCTGTTCCCGGAACAGTGGGAATATGAACCTCTGGCAATCAAGTGGCTCATCAAGGTTCCTCCTCCGCAGATCGAGGACGGGCTTTCAGACCTTGACCGCCTGATGCGTGTTATAAGGAAGGACTGGGGCGACTGCCAGATCATCTTCAGGCTTGCGGTGCTAAGGACGATTGCCGACGTGATCCGTGAAAAGGACGGAGAAGTCACTATAACGATCATCTATGATGCTGGACGCTGCTACGTCATCAACATACAGCCGGGCAATACCTCCTCAAGCAATTACGGAATAGCAGTGGATGTCGGTACCACGACCGTGGCGGTGGAACTTGTATCACTGCATCTTGGCGAGGTGATCGCCGTCAGGAGCGACTACAACGAGCAGGTTGAATGCGGGCTGGACGTGATAAGCCGGATAAACTACGCGAAAAAGCCGGAGAGGCTTGAGGAGCTCAGGAGGAGGATACTTGCGACGATCAACCGGCTGATCAGGCAGATAGTTGGGACTCACGACATCGACCTGAACGACGTGTCCAGCGGAGTTATTTCCGGAAACACCACGATGATCCATCTCCTTCTCGGGCTGAACCCCGAATACATCCGCCTGGAACCATATACTCCTACAATCAAGGAGACACCTTTCATGTCTGCGGCGGAGGTCGGAATAAACATCAACCGCCAGGCTTGGCTCTATTTCTCGCCGCACGTGGGAAGCTATGTCGGAGGAGACATCACTGCAGGAGTGCTTTGCACGGATCTTGCGACGGACAGCAAGGAAATGAGCCTGTTCATAGACATCGGCACCAACGGCGAGATCGTCATAGGCAATGCCGAATTCATGATGACCTGCGCGTGTTCGGCCGGACCAGCGTTCGAAGGCGGTGGCATCGAGTTTGGAATGAGGGCGGCCCTCGGAGCGATCGAAAAGGCTGAAGTGGATCCGGAAACCGGCAATGCATTATGCGAGACCATCGGCAACGGCAAGGCGAAAGGCATCTGCGGTTCCGGCATGATCTCGCTCCTGGCGAATCTCTTCCTGACAGGCTGGATAGACCAGTCCGGGAAATTCGTCCGCAGCAGAAAATCCAAATCTGTCATCATCGAAGGCCGTTTCGCGAAGTACGTGATAGTGCCTGCCGCGGACAGCGCATCAGGAAAAGACATCACCATCAGCGAGGCCGACATTGAGAACATCATCCGTGCGAAGGCCGCGATCTATTCCGCCTGCAACCTGATGCTGGAACAGGTCGGGATGAAATTTGAAGATCTGTCAACCATATATATAGCGGGAGGTTTTGGGAGATCCCTCGATCTTGAGAAGGCGATGGTGATAGGGCTTGTCCCGGACCTGCCCCGCGAGAAGTTCAAATATATCGGCAACGCTTCTCTCATGGGAACATACATGGTCCTCCTGTCCAAGGAATACCGGGAAAAGCAGCTCGAACTCGCCAGGAAGATGACATATGTGGAACTTAACACGGCACCTGCGTACATGGACCAGTACACCGGCGCCCTCTTCCTCCCGCATACCGACATCGCCAGGTTTCCGACTGTGAGGAAAATGAAGGAAGATCTCACCGCGAAGCCCAAGAAAAATACAAAATAATCTATTTAGCCAGTGAAAGTCTGTGGCTGAAAAATGTCGAAGATAAACGGGATGAATGAGGCGACCAGGCTGGCGGTTGCGAAACTCGCAACAGTCGATTTTGCGTCACGGGCTGATAACCTCGGATTCAGCCTTACCGACAATGGCACCATATTGATTCGTGCGCTAGGTACAGACTATAACGTCGATGCAAAGACTTTTGAAGTGAAAAACCTGAAGACTGGACAGCAGGCAAAGCCCGACATTAAGATTGTCATCCTCCATTATCTGATGTGCGGGAACACTATATCTGAAACTGGCAAACTCATCAATTTCAGGGAGCTCCCCGGAGGCCAGTTCTATCTCGAGCCATACAAGTCCAGGAGCGTGAACATCCTTTCCTCGGTGATCAAGGATGACATCGCACGTCTGAAGAAGAATCTCTGCCGTCTCGACTGGAAGGAATCCAAACCTGGGGATGTCGGCGCCAGCATCCAAGTCATCGGCAGGATTTCCGCGACGCTTGTGTATTACGTTGGAGATGATGAAATGCCTGCCGCGGCCGACCTGCTGTATGACTCCTCTATAAAAAATGTCTTCAATACTGAGGACGTGACCGTAATAGCATCCCTGATATGCCGGAGCCTGATTTAAAAATTAGTCAGTTGCCAGTTGTCCGTCGCCGGCCTGCCATTCGACTTGTCACGGCGCAGGCTCTGCGGAGACGGAAGCCAAGAACGAAGTGAGGGTGGAGAATGGTCGGGACGGTGAGACCATCTGCGCTTTTACATAGCTACGATGGTCAAGATTCGAACTTTTTGCGGAGATGTTTGCTGATGAATGCCTTGCCTGAAGGTGATTTGAGATATTTCTCAAAACTGAATGCCGTTTCCGAGTCAGAGAAGACGATATAAGTTTCCAGTTCCCATGGAGCATATCTTCTTGTATATATCTGCGTTTCCGAATTATGCTCCTGAATCCGCCTCGAAAGGTTTTCAGTACATCCTACGTAAGTCTTGTCGGGAAAACTTACACTTCTCAGTATATAAACGTAGTATTTCTCGTTCATGTATTATTTTTTGGCTTTAATATTGTTGAATAAGAAGCTTATCATATTCAAAATTGGCCTGCCATTCGAAGCCAAGAACGAAGTGAGGGTGGAGAATGGTCGGGACGGTGAGATTCGAACTCACGACCTACAGACCCCCAGTCTGACGCGCTAACCAGACTGCGCTACGTCCCGACGACGCCCCTTAAAATGCAACAAAGGTCGTTTTTTGCAAGTTTAACAACTGAATAATCCAAAATTTAAGAAAAATGTGATTTTTATTTGAAAGAGTCGGTCTTTTGCTATAGATTAGATGAACCGCATAATAATTATTCTATTTTAAAGTACTTTAGGGAAAGGGTTTATAAAGATGAAAAAACTTGTGGCTCTGGTGGTGATTTTCGTCGCGATGACAGCAGGGACTGTAACTCAGGCTTCAGTGCTTGACAAAATTGTGATGTACATCCCCAACAGGATTGTCGATGCAATGGACATGTTCTCGATCTCCCTTGCTTTTGGTCCCACGGCCAGAGGCGAAGTATGGTGCACAAGGGCGTTCTCATTCGGAGCCGGAACTGGTGTTCTGGCAAAGGCGGCAAAAGCCTACAACCGCCAGTATGGTTTCGGTCTCGAATCCGGCTGGGAAACAAGCTTCATAGCTGTATCCAGCGAGCAGAAGGAGCTTTCCCACTCCATCGGCACACTCCAGGATTATTCTTACTATTCAAGCGGCTGCCCTAACACATCTGAAAGAATCTACAATTTCAATACTGGAGAGAGAGACTACTGGTCAGCCGGACTTACAGGCGGATGCGGCATTGCAGAAGTCAGCGGCGAATTCCATCCGGTGGAAATCTTCGATTTCTTCGCGGGATTCCTGTTCATCGATGTCAAGGGCGACGACTATACGATCTTGGATACAACGAACTAATTGGTTCTAAATAAATCAGAAGGCGCGGTTTAACACCGCGCCTTTTTTTTGCACATGAAAATCAAAGTCTTAAAAGGCGATATTACAAAGCTCGACGTTGATGCCATAGTTAATGCCGCAAACTGTTCGCTTCTCGGCGGAGGTGGCGTAGATGGCGCCATACACAGGGCTGCCGGACCGGAACTTCTGGAGGAATGCAGGAAGTTCGGAGGCTGCAGGACAGGAGAGGCTGTAATCACAAAGGGATACAGGCTGCCTTCAAGGCATGTCATACACACTCCTGGCCCGGTGTGGGACGGCGGACGGAAGGGTGAACCTGAACTGCTGAGGTCCTGCTACCTCAACTGCCTCAGGATCGCTGAAGAGAACAGCCTGAGGTCGATTGCATTCCCGGCGATAAGCACCGGAGTCTACGGTTATCCGCTACCTGCCGCTTCACGCATAGCGGTTGAAACTGCAATCGCCTGGGGGAAACGGTTTCCAGAAGAGGTCATATTCGTAGCCTTCAGCGCTGAGGCAGAGGAGGCCTACTCCAACCTGATCAGGGAATTTTCTCCGAAAATTATTTGACAAATCGCGTACAGATATTCAATTGCAGCTTGTCCATGCAATCATAACGGAGATATTAAAATGAGCGATACAGAGAACCTTAAGCTGACCCCTCTTTACAATAGTCATCTCGCGCTTGGAGCCAAAATGGTCCCCTTCGCAGGATGGATGATGCCGGTCCAATATACCGAAGGGATAATCGCCGAACACAAGCATACCAGGACCCTCGTATCCATATTCGACATTTTCCACATGGGGGAGTTCCGCGTCAAAGGCGGGACTTCAGCCGCCGCCCTGGACAAGATCCTGGCCCGTGCCGTCGCCGACCAGAAGCCGGGGACATGCCGCTACAATTTCCTGCTCACTGAAAAAGGGACTGCAATGGACGATCTGATTGTCTACAGGATTGCAGAAGGCGAGTTCTACATAGTAGTCAACGCAGGGACCAAGGATACCGACGCCGCAAGGTTCCGCGAACTCCTTCCACAAGGGATTTCCTTCGCGGACGAATCCGATTCCACTGCAAAGATAGATCTTCAGGGTCCGGAAAGCGCGAACGTCCTGGAAGCCCTCGGACTGAAGAAGGAATCACTTCCCGGCTACTATAAATGGATCAATGCTTCCATAAAGGGAATTCCATGCCTGCTGAGCCGGACAGGATACACCGGCGAACTCGGCTACGAGATCTATTTTCCGGCCGGCAAGTCGGAGTCCATGTGGAATCTCCTTCTCGAACAGAAGGACGTTAAACCTGCCGGACTCGGAGCCCGCGACACCCTCCGGCTGGAAATGGGATATCCCCTCTACGGGCATGAACTGAATCTAAAAACGACTCCGGTCGAGGCGGGATTCGGAGAAATATTGAAGCTCGGCGACAAAAGGGACTTCATAGGCTCCGACGTGCTGCGCAATTCGCAGCCCGGCAGGCTTCTTGTCGGAATTGAGCTGGAAGGACGCCGCGCCGCCAGGGAGGGCACAAAGGTACTGATAGGCGGACAGGAGGCAGGGATTGTCTCCTCCGGAGCCTTCTCGCCCTCACTTGAAAAGGCCGTGGCAATGGCCTTTATTTCAAAAGATTTCAAGACAGCGGTCGGAATGGAGCTTGAACTTGCAACTGACAGGTTCAAAGTATCGGGCAGAATATCTGAGCTCCCGTTCTACAGGAAGGGGACTGCACGGATGTCGCTGGGCGGATGAGATCCGAAAAATATTTAAAATATATTTTTTTTCGCCCTATTATTTTAAAAAAAACAAATTATATAAAAACATTCTTTTGAAATTCACTGGAGGCTTAGATGAAGAAATACACGAAAGAACATGAATGGGTCGAGATAAAGGGCAGTGAAGCGTTCATCGGCGTCACGGCCTTTGCCGCCAAGGAGCTTGGCGACATCACCTTTGTTGAGATCCGCCCGGAAGGGACTGACGTCATCGTCGGAGACGTGATCGGGACCATTGAATCGGTCAAGGCCGCTTCCGATGTTTATTCCCCCATAAGCGGCACGGTCTGCGCGACCAACACCGACCTTGAGGAGGAACCGGGAATAATCAACAATTCCCCAGAGGAGAGAGGATGGGTCTGCAAGCTGGACAATATCGATCTTATCGAACTTGAAGAGCTTATGACAAAGGAACAGTACGACAAGTACCTCAAGGAATCCACAAAGAAATAGACTCCAATGCCGTATATACCAAATACTGATGCCGACTTGAAGGAAATGCTTGAGGCCGTTGACTGCAGAGACATCGGCGAACTCTGGCAGAAGGCTCAGATAAGGACGGCTCCTCCGGCACTTGAGAACATACCCGCCGGAATGTCGGAATACGAGGTCATCCGCCATCTCGGCTCCCTCGCCTCCCAGAATGCGATACATCTTGTAAACTTCCTCGGCAGCGGATATTACGATCATCTGATCCCGGCCGCCGTCGGGGCGATGATGGGACGTTCCGAATTCTATACCGCATACACGCCATATCAGCCAGAGGCTTCCCAGGGCACGCTCCAGGCGATCTATGAATACCAGTCTGCGATATGCCGTCTCACTTCAATGCCGATGTCCAATGCCTCGCTCTACGATGGCGGGACAGCGCTTTTCGAGGCGATGATGATGGCTGTCAGGGTCACCAACCGCCGCCAGGCCGTCATATCCGGCGCAGTATCGCCGATATTCCGTGAAATGATCCGGTGCTACAGCAGCAATCTGGATGTCGAACTCGTCGTCGTGCCAGTAAAATCCTCCAGGACCGATTCGGCACAGGATGCAATTGTTGAAGCGGTGACAGACAAGACCGCATGCGTCATCGTCCAGTATCCGAATGTTTTCGGAACCGTGGAGGAATGGTCCGGCACCGTGGAGAAAATCCACGCCAAAGGCGCCATCGCCGTCTGTTCCGCATATCCAATCGCCCTTGCAATGCTCAAGACACCCGGCGAAATGGGATTTGACATTGTTACAGGAGAAGGGCAGAGTCTTGGAATCCCCCTCAGTTTCGGCGGCCCATATCTCGGATTCATGGCCGTTACCCAGAAGCTCGTCCGCAAGATGCCAGGAAGAATAGTCGGCAGGACGGTTGATCTCGACGGCAAGCCGGGATTCGTCCTGACCCTCCAGGCCCGCGAGCAGCATATCCGCCGCGAGCATGCGATGTCGAACATCTGCTCCAATGAAAGCCTCTGCGCGCTGACCGCCCTCGCCTACGTTACATGCATTGGCAAGGAAGGGCTGCTCCAGGTTGCAAATCTCTGCGCGGCAAAGGCGAATTTCGCAAGAGAGCTCCTCCTGCAGATCAAAGGCGTCGAACCTGTCGGTGAAAAGTCTTTCTTCAATGAATTCGTAATAAAGCTGCCGGATGACTCCTCTGAGGTCGTCGGAAAGATGATCGACAAGGGTTACGCCGCAGGCTTCCCTCTCGGAAGATATTATAATGACAGGAAGAACCAGCTTCTCGTGGCGGTCACTGAAAAGAGGACCCGCGAGGAAATCAAGGCGTTTGCAAACGCGATGGAGGCTGTGCTGTGGAGCTGATATATTCAAAGGGAAAAGCCGGAAGACGCGGTTCGTCGCTGCCGAAGCTCGATGTTCCTGATGCCAATTCAGTACCAGCCTCGCTGAAAAGGAAGAAGGCCGCGCAGATGCCTGAAGTTTCCGAGCTCGAGGCGGTCCGCCACTTCACGCTCCTCAGCAGAAGGAACATGGGCGTCGACTCCAATTTCTATCCCCTGGGCTCCTGCACGATGAAATACAATCCGAAGCTGAACGAGAAGATCGCCGCGATGCCCGGATTCGCCGATCTGCATCCGCTCCTCCCGCAGCTCAGGCGCGGTGGAGCCCTCACCCAGGGCGCGCTTGCGGTCGTCTATGAGACGGAACGCATGCTCAGCGAACTCCTCGGGTTCTCCCAGACAACCATGCAGCCGCTCGCCGGCGCACATGGCGAACTTACAGGCGTCATGCTCATTGCCGCATACCACAAGGCGCATGGCGACACCAAGAGGAAGATCATGCTCATACCAGACGCCGCACACGGGACGAATCCCGCAAGCGCGGCGATGGCTGGATTCGACACGGTCACAATCCCTTCGGATCCTCAGGGCAATGTCGACCTGGAGGCGCTCAAGAAGGAACTCAACGAGAATGTCGCCGGAATCATGCTGACATGCCCGAACACTCTCGGGATGTTCGATAAGAACGTCAAGGAGATCTGCGATCTTGTCCACAAGGCAGGCGCCTTCGCCTACTGCGACGGCGCAAATTTCAACGCCATTGTCGGAAGGCTGCGCCCGGGCGATATCGGATTCGACGTCATGCACGTCAACCTCCACAAGACCTTCTCCACTCCCCATGGCGCAGGCGGTCCCGGAGCAGGTCCTGTAGGCGTCTGCGACAAACTCGTCCCTTATCTGCCTGTCTCTCGCGTCGTGAAACGCAGCGATGGAACCTATGCACTGGAATATCATCACAGGGAGAGCATCGGATATATCGCCCCGTTCTACGGTAATTTCGGTATCATCCTCAGGGCGTTCGCATATCTCCTGACACTCGGCAGGGAAGGTCTTGTAAGGGTCAGCGAGAATGCAGTCCTCAACGCGAACTACATACGTGTGAAGCTTCTGCCGTACTACGACCAGCAGTATCCGGGCTACTGCATGCACGAATGCGTCTTCTCGGCGACGCGCCAGACGGAAAAGGGCGTCCACGCCCTCGACATAGCAAAGGCGCTCATCGACCGCGGAATCCATCCTCCCACGATATATTTCCCGCTCATCGTCAAGGAAGCCCTCATGATCGAGCCGACGGAAACCGAGTCGAAGGAGGACATCGACAAGTTCATCCAGGTTATGATCGACATTGCGAAGCTCGCTGACGAGAATCCCGACGCGATCAAGCAGTGCCCGCTGACGACTCCGATTAAGCGCCTCGACGAGACCCAGGCCGCCCGCAAACTCGACCTAGCTTCATTGGAATAATCCAACCACAGAGACACAAAGACACAGAGTTTAGCTCTATTTGCATTCTGAATAATATCCATTATTTTCACTTCCTACACTTGGGGATATTTCTATGTGCTACATGGTTTACATAGGAACTAAAAAGCCTTTAGAGACTAAAAAATGGCAGTCTAGCCTGATGTCCATTAAGAAACTTAAAGCAACTGAAAAAGAAATTGCCACCTACTTCAAGAATCCCAACATTTATTTTATTGCTTCAAGCAAAGGTTGCAGCTGCGAGTTCAGAATTGCCATGGAAAGAGAACTGGGATTTGATATTCCAAAAGACTGGTATCCTGAGTCCAAAGACCAGATAGATGGCACAAAATTAATTTACCAGTTGATCAAGGAAACCTTAAAACATGCTGAAAAAATTGAACTCTTGTCAATATGGAACGACCACATCGGTAATAAAATTACCAAAGAGCATATATCATTAAAAGAAGTTCCCGAGAATAAATTCAGGATGTTTGAAGATATGATGTTTATTTGCAGGAATTTAATTTTGTAATCTTCATATCGGTCTTCAAAACCCAATGGCAATTGAAAGCGGCAGAGGCCTGCCGCACTCCAAAGAGTCCGAATTCGGACTCATAAAACCAATATAAAGAATTACTTTGTGTCTCCGTGTCTCTGTGGTTATATTCCCTACGGGTTTTTCGAGAGGATCCTGCGGATCTTCTTCATGTCGAACTTTTCCGTGCGGTCATAGTTGTATATGCCGTTCTGTTCCTGCTCGACATCCGTCAGCTGGGTATAGCAGTATCCCTTGACATGCTTAAGGCTCAGCAACGCATTTACCTGCCCTTCGAGGCGGCTGTAGACTTCATCAAGTGTTTTCGGAGCATTTCCATATCCCCAGGTGTTGTCCGCAAACGCCGCGCCTACAACCCATTTGATCCCGCCGAACTCGTCGACAAAATATGGCTGGCCCTGGTATTTAACTTCCTTCTCGGGGAAATTCCTCCAGACCCCCTTTTCGGCGTCAGGAGTCAGCTGGGTCTTCAACTTCTCCGGATCCTGCTCGTAGTTGTGGACGGTCCAGAGATCTGTCTTGACATGCACATAGCCGCTGGCCTCGTTCACTGGCCTTGAAGGGTCAAGTGATTTCGTCACATCATAAAGGTCGGCATGGAACCTTGAATGCTGGACTCCGTCCCCGGTGTCCCATGTCTCGTTCAGGGGAGTCCAGGCGATTATCGAAGGATGATTTAGATCCCTGGCGACAACTTCCAGCCATTCCGTGATGAAATTCCTGGCTGCGACAGGATCCTTCACGTCCGTGCCCCAGCTCGGGAACTCGCCCCAGGTGAGATAACCAAGCTTGTCGGCCCAGTAATGGAATCTCTCCTCAAAGACCTTCTGGTGCAGCCTTGCCCCGTTGAATCCGGCCTTCATCGAAAGCTCAATATCCTTCTTCAATGCCGCATCGCTGGGTGCGGTCCATATGCCGTCCGGATAGAAACCCTGGTCGAGGACTAGTCTCAGGTAATATGGCTTGTTGTTGAGATACAGTGTATCTCCTTCGACATGGATCTTCCTCATTCCGGCGTAGCTCTCCACTGTGTCAATCACTTTCCCTCCGTCGACAACCTCGAAGGTGATACCATATAGGAACGGAGTTTCCGGAGACCATGCCTTTGCATTCACAACCTCAAGCTGCACGGGTATTCCGCTTTGCGCGGCAAAATCGCCTTTTGCAACAGTTTTTCCGCCGTCTTTGACGGTAATCCTCAGGGATAAACCCTTTTTCATCGCTTTGAAGAGCGGTGTGAAAAGAAATTTTTCTCCATCAAGATCCGGAACAATCCTGCAGGACTTCAGCGAGAATTCCGAAACTGATTCAAGCCAGACAGTCTGCCAGATGCCGGTGGTACGGGTGTAATGGCAGCCGGCCGACTTGAATCCGAACGACTGTTTTCCGCCGGGCTGCCTGCCATGGCGCGTGTCATCTGTGACATGCAGGACCAGGGAATGTTTCTTGCCGTCATCCACAAGATCTGAAATATCGAAATCGAACGATGAACTCCCTCCGAAATGCCTGCCGACATACTTTCCGTCCACAAAGACCTCTGCGATATAGTCCACCGCCCCGAAATGGAGGATTGTCCTCCTGCTAGTCCAATTCTTCGGGATCTGGATGTCCTTCTGGTACCACATCATCTCGATGAAGTCCTTGTGCCCGACGCCTGAAAGTTCGCTTTCCGGGCAGAACGGCACTGTTATCTTGTCCGAAAAGCCCTTGCTGTCCTTGAATCCTCTTTCCGAGCCTGATTTGCCGAAATCGAACGTATAGGTCCACTGTCCGTTCAGGTTGATCCATTCCTTCCTTTCAAACTGGGGCCTGGGATGCTCGGGACGGGGTACTGTTGAATTCTTTGCCATGATTAATTTCTCCTTATGGATTAATGGATGTTTGGATTGATGGATTAATGGTTCTGGATATTCAAATCCAATCATCCATCCACTAATCCAATAATCCTTCGCTGTCTTATAATAATGTGCTATATTATCACTTCAAGGAAACATTCCATGCGTATCATTTGCATTTTAATGAGTAATATGCGCATATTAAGTAGGTACGTGCTTTCTGTGTCCGGCGTAGCTTCTTGGCGAAGACGGAAGCATGTACCATCTTTTATAAGAAATTGGACAGGCTAAAGCCCGTCCCTACTTCAGGAACCTTATGCGTGAGGACATCATAAATTTTTCCGGGATGAAGGAGGAGGAGTCGAATTTCCATCTTTCACTGGCCGGAGTCTCGTACTGCGACGGCAGCTACCTGATATCCAGGAAGAACTCGCCGATATTCGTCTTCGAATATGTGATTGGAGGTTCGGGTACGCTGATCCACGACGGTGTTAAATATCTGCCCGAAAAAGGGGATGTGTATATTGTCCACAAAGGGACTGACCATACATACTTTTCAAGCGCGGACGATCCTTGGACGAAGATCTGGTTCAATGTCGATGGAATCCTGGTGGAGAGGCTCATTGAAGCATATGGCTTAAGCGACATCTGGCTGGTGAAAAGCTGCGAAGTCCGCAGGATCTTCGAAAAAGGTCTTTCTTATGCCAGGAAGAAGCCGGTAGATGTCCATGAGAAGACCGCTCTCACCATCCACCGCATAATCCAGGCGGCTGCAGGCGAATTGAAAAGGAGGGAGGACATCCGCCATTCGCCGGAAGGGTTGAAGATGAAGAGCTTCATCGATGCGAACTTCGCGGAAACCAAGGATCTGGAGACCCTCTCCACTCTTATAGGACGTTCGCCTTCGCAGACAATAAGGATTTTCAGGAAGGAATGGGGCCGGACGCCTTACGACTATGTTCTTGAAAGACGGATCAGCGCGGCAAAATCCATGCTTCTTGGTACGACATTTGCTGTGAAGGAGATAGCATCTAGGACCGGGTTCAAGGACCAGTTTTATTTTTCAAACATATTCAAGAGGAAAACGGGTATGGCACCTGAAAACTACAGGAAGGCAAACTATCAATAAAGTTCCCTTTGGAAATTTCATATTCCGGATAAGCATATATCTTTCATCATGGTATAAACATTGAAACGGGAAAGGATTTTATGGAAACCAGCCTAGAGAACTCATCCGGCCTCATAAGAAAAATACGGGACAATGTCACAAAGGTATTCCTCGGCAAGGACAATGTCGCCGACAAGGTGATCAAGGCCATGCTTTCAGGCGGGCATATCCTCCTCGAGGACATTCCCGGCGTCGGCAAGACCCTCCTTGCAAAAGCTGTCGCCCAATCTGTTTCAGGCGAATTCCGCAGGATCCAGTTCACAGCAGATCTTCTGCCCACGGACGTGACCGGCGTCACCGTCTACCAGCAGAAGGACGGCAGCTTCATCTTCAGGCCCGGTCCTGTGTTCTGCAATGTCCTTCTGGCGGACGAGATAAACAGGGCGACTCCCAGGACGCAGTCAAGCCTGCTCGAGGCCATGGAGGAGCTGCAGGTGACGGTCGAAGGCCAGCTACACAGGCTGAAGGAACCGTTCTTCGTGATCGCCACGCAGAACCCGATCGAGCTGGAAGGAACCTACCCCCTTCCCTTCTCACAGATGGACCGTTTCATGGTCAGGCTCAGGATCGGATATCCCGACTTCGCAAACGAGAAGAGGATTCTTTTCGACCAGAGGGTGTCCGACCCCATTGACACACTTGGCGCAGTGATTGGAATAGAAGATCTGCTCAGGCTCCAGGATACGGTTAGGAACCTGAAGGTCTCCGAGCCGGTATCTGAATATATTGTCAAGATAGCACGCCGTTCAAGGGACATTGAGGGAGTGGAATACGGGGTAAGTCCGCGCTGTTGCCTTGATCTCATGCGCTACAGCCAGGCTGCGGCCCTCTGCGCAGGCAGAGATTATGTGACTCCGGACGATGTCAAATCCTCCGCCGAGGATGTCATGGGGCACCGCATCATCGTCCGCAAAGGAAGCCGTCTCGCCACATCGTCCGAAACTGAGGCTGTCGACAGCATTGTTGAATCGGTGGAAGTGCCGTTGTGAAAAACATAATAATATTGACAGGATAACTGGATTGACATGATGAATTGAATTCAGTAAATCCTGAAAATCCTGTAATCCTGTCAAAATAATTCTAACGTTCTGTATATTTATGGAAAAACTCTCAAAACTACCTGTAATTATTCCGACCAGGAAAGGCATTGTCTTCCTCTGCCTGTGCGGGCTGCTGTATCTTTCAGCTACGCAGTCGCAGTCAGGACTCCTCTTCCTCGTACTTGGAATAATTGTCGGCGCGTTCGTCCTGAACCTCCTGATGGCCTTCCTGATGGTCAGGAAAGTAAAGGTGGACATGGATGAAATCATCAAGGCAACCGAGGGATGTCCGATCCCCTCCCCCCTGAAGATCTCAAACCTTTCCAGGTTCAGCCTCGGGCTCATGGAGATCAGCTCCAGGCACGGTGTACTGATGAAGATTTATTCGCTTCCTCCAAAGGCTGATTCGCATGTGATGCCGGAGATAATCTTCCCGCGCCGCGGAATCTATCCATTGAAGAAGCTTCTGATGAAATCCACATACCCCTTCGGGCTTGTGAAGGCGACGATGAAACTTTCCGGTTCAGGTGAAGCCGTTGTCTTCCCGGACGTCTACAAATGCCTCCCCGCCCAGGCGGCGGGATTTGAACCGATGGTAGGAGGAAGCTGCCAGGACAAGCACATCAGCGCCTCGGGATTCGACTTTTCCGGAGTGCGCCCGATGCAGAGCGGGGATTCCTTCAGGCACATCCACTGGAAATCATCTTCCAAGGGCGCAGGCATCATGGTCAAGGAGTTCAGCGAGGAACTGTCCGGGAGGGTCACGATAATCCTGGACAGCAGGATTTCAGCTGGAATGGAGATCTGCGATGCTGCCGCGCGCGCCGCAGGCTCTCTTGCATTCTCCTCCCTTGACACCGGACACCATGTCGAAATAGTTGATCCATCCCGCGATGATACGCTTGTCGTGCCCCCGTTCTCAACCGGCGACGCCCTGCTTGAATTCATTGCAAGGACGGAACCGTCGGAGGACTTCAATCTTGCCGACAGGATGAAGAAGATCCTGGAAAAGATCTCCAGCAGGTCGTCGGTTGCAATCGTGGCGGTCAGGCCGGAAGGACTCGACGAAGCGGTATCACTGCTCTTTTCACAGAACAGGAAAGTCTCAGTCTATGTCCCGAAGACGTTCAAGGAAGACGCAATGCCAGTAAATGTCAAGGTTTATAAATATGACAGGTACGCCATATACCAGTAACATCGTCGGAACTGCGAATCACGGCTCCAGCCCGTCCTGGTCCGGCCGCATGCTGCGCATGCTTGCCGGAGACCAGGCCGACAAATTCCGCGATCCCTTCTATCTCCTGATGCTGCTGGGCTTCATCTCGCAGGGCTTCTTCTGGGAAAACGCGGTCGTTCCGATATTGCTGGCATTTCTCTGGTATCTCCTGATCCGTCTTTCATCGAAAAACATCAGGATGAACGAGACAACTGAGATCCTCTTCCTGATGCTGGCGCTCCTGGTATCGATACATTTCGGACGGACGGCGTTCATGAGATCTCTCTCGTTCGGTAACGGACTTCTGGTGCTGCAGTGCATGAGGCTGCTGAGGCCGCTCACTTCCAGGGAGAAGTGCCTGTCGGCGGGAATAGCCATAGCGAACATCGCGGTTGGCAGCCAGATGATGCTCGAATATGGTTTCATCCTGGTGCTCGCCGCTGCGCTCGTCCTGATACTCCAGACGTTCCACAGGCTGGAGGCGGAAGCCCTGGGTTTTTCAAAATCCAACTTCCCCCCATCTTCTAAATGGCGGGAGTTCATCCTGGTGTTCGCCGCAATGATTGTTTTCTTTGTCGTCTTCCCGAGATACAGGGCCTTCTCCTCGGTCACCACCAATCTCGCGATCGGACGCAATGCGCCGATAGCTCCTACGCTTGATCCCGCATCCGGTGGCATGGAAGGTTCAGGAAGGCTGGTGCTGCAGATAACCGGAGACGACATCGGCTATCTGAAGATATTCACCCTGGACACATACGACGGTGTAAAATGGACTGCCGGAAAGCACGCCACCGCCTTCAGAAGAGGCCTTAAGGGAGAGCCAAGCCCCGGACTCAGCTACCGCAAGGTGACCGTCAAGGAGATCAACCTGCTGGGCGGTTCGCTCCCCACTGACGGCCATCCGGTGGCGCTGAAGGGGAACTTCTTCCAGGACGAATATGTCTCCTGGCAGGGCAGCGTGCGCGTCTCGCGCTACTGGCCCGCCGACAACAACGTCTACGAATACTGGACGGATCTCAAGAAAGTACAGGAACCGGATACACGTGAAATGGCCTCATACCAGCAGAAACCTGAAAGATCTGAAAGGATCCTGAAATTCATATCGGACACCACCTCCTCCGCGGCGGGGCAGTACAACAAGGCGAGGGCGCTGGAGAAATATCTCCGCGACAACTTCAAATATGAGATAGGCACCTATGACCTGAACCGGCTGAACCCGCTGGAGGACTTCCTATTCAATGAGAAACGCGGGCACTGCGAGCGTTTCGCCTCGGCGCTGGCGCTGCTTTTCAGGCAGATGGACATCCCCTCGAGGATCGCGATAGGCTTCGCCCCGACAGAGAAGAACGAGATCGGAGGGTTCTACAATGTCCGTGACACCAACGCCCACGCCTGGGTGGAGGCATATCTTCCCGACCGCGGCTGGCTCGCCTTTGATGCGACACCGGTCTCGGACAGGCTGCTGCAGAGGCAGGCAGGCGGGTTTACATTGACGATTCGCGACTGGATCGAGTTCCTGTGGTACCAGAAAATCGTCGGTTTCACCGCCAACGACCAGGTGGCCGTCTACAAGTTCACAGTGGAGTCAATTGAAGTCGCAGCCGACAAGGTCTCCCGCAACTCGGGATTTGCCATACTTATTATTTCAGGGATCATCCTCTTCACCGGAACATTCATATTTTTCAAGAGATATTCTTCCATGAAGGCATCACGGCTTGAATCAGTCACGCACGCCGAGGTCTATGCCGAACATTTCTACCGCGACCTCCTGAGGGAGCTCACATCGGCAGGCATCAGTAGAACGCCGTCCGAGACTCCCGGAGAAATCCTGAGGAAAGCGACTGCAAAGATCCCCTCCGCTTCACAGGAAATATATTTCATAACCGATGAATTCTGCAAGATAAGGTATGGCGGACACAATCCGGGCGAGGAACTGCATGAAAAGGTTAAAAACGCCTTGCATGCAATAAGGACATCAATCAGAAGAAGAAACATCTAAGGGCAAAAATATACCGACTGCGAATTTTCATAAAAATATTTGTGTCCGCCCCTTTTTATGGTACATTTCCCGCTTGATTCAAAATCACATCCGATGAAAAAATTCCTCAAAATACTGTTCTGGGTCTCTTTCAGCCTTATTGGCGCGGTCTCGCTTGCGATAGTCGCATTCAAGCGCGGCGAGCCGGTGAACGCCCTGTGGCTGGTCACCGCGTCGATCTGCGTGTTCGCCGTCAGCTACCGCTTCTACAGCAAATGGCTTTTCACGAAGGTATTCGTGCTTGATCTGCAGAGGGCCACGCCCGCCTGCGTGAAGGAGGACGGCAAGGACTATGTAAAGACTAACTCCTGGATCGTCTTCGGCCACCATTTCGCGGCGATCGCCGGACCTGGTCCGCTTGTCGGGCCTGTGCTTGCGTCGCAGTTCGGATATCTTCCCGGCGCATTGTGGATACTGGTCGGCGCGGCGCTCGGCGGAGCCGTCCATGATTCAATGATTCTTTTCTGTTCCATACGCAGGAACGGCAAATCTCTCGGCCAGATGGTGAAGGAGGAGATAAACACTTTTGCAGGCACCATCGCACTGCTTGGAATTCTTTCGATCCTCATAATACTTATCGCAGTCCTGGCCCTTGTCGTCGTAAAGGCGCTCGCTGAAAGCCCATGGGGCGTCTTCACGATCGCGATGACCATTCCAATAGCCCTTGTGATGGGTGGAGCCCTGAGATATCTATGCCCGAAGAATATCGGCCTTGTGACTGCATTCGGCGTGACCGGACTTCTCCTTTCAGTCTATCTGGGGCAGTATCTCACGGATTTCCCGGTGATAGAGAAGATGCTGACCCTTGACGGCAAGTTCCTCGCAGTCGCGATCATAATCTACGGATTTGCCGCATCGGCTCTGCCTGTGTGGCTTCTTCTCGCGCCCAGGGATTATCTGAGCACATTCATGAAGATTGGAACAGTGGTGTTCCTCGCAGTCGCCGTTCTTGCCATTGCTCCGGCGATGCAGATGCCGGCTGTCACGAAATTCATTGACGGCACAGGGCTGGTGTTTGCGGGTCCGGTCTTCCCGTTCTGCTTCATAACGATAGCCTGCGGTGCGATATCCGGATTCCATGCCCTGATCTCTTCCGGAACAACTCCCAAGATGGTCACATCGGAACGATGCGTGAGGACAATCGGATATGGCGGGATGATAGTCGAGATGATGGTCGCCATAATGGCGCTTATAGCGGCATGCACGATGAAACCGGGAGTTTATTTCAGCATCAACATGAAGGGTGAGACGGCGGCCGTCGTCAAGAAGGCGAGCGACGCAGGATTCGATGTCACCGAAAAGGAAATGAAGGATCTTGCGGCTGTACTAGGCGAAAAGACGATGATCGGCAGGACCGGCGGAGCTCCGACGTTCGCGGTCGGCATGGCGGAGATGCTGTCGAAGCTGTTCACAGGCAAGACTGCCATGGCGCTGTGGTACCATTTCGCGATCATGTTCGAGGCTCTGTTCATTTTGACGACCATTGACGCCGGAACCAGGGTCGGACGATTCCTGATGCAGGACCTGCTGGGACAGATCACGCCCATTTTAGGCCAGAACGGCACTCTTCTTTCCAATATCACTTCGAGTCTCATCTTCTGTGCCGCATGGGGGTGGTTCCTGATACAGGGCGTCGTTGATCCTCTCGGGGGGATCAACAGCCTCTGGCCGATCTTCGGGATAGCGAACCAGCTGCTTGCCGTGATCGCTCTTTCGCTCGGTACAACCGTGCTGATCAAGATGGGCAGGGCGAGATACATACTTGTGACAATCATACCGCTGATATGGCTTTTCATTGTGACAATGAGCGCAGGTTTCATAAAGATATTCAGCGCGGATCCGCGCCTCGGCTTCCTTTCCAACGTCAAATCCCTTTCCGAGAAGATCGCAGCAGGCGGCACACCGCAGCAGATCTCGGAATGGAACGCCCTGATATTCAATAACTATGTCAACACTGCGGTCTCCGGAATACTGATGATATTCGTGGTGCTCATCGTCTGCGCCTGCGCCCGCGAATGGTACCTGCTCATCTCCAGGAAGAAGGTCTCGAACCTTCGCGAATCGACATATGTGCTGCTTGAGACGGCGTAAGTTAAGATCGAACCGGCGTGTCGGTGAAACGGAGCGGGGGGAACAGATGGCAGAGGACAGACGACAGCGGAAAGCTTCATCCTATTTTCTTAAGAACATCTCCCGGAGAAGATATCCCAGCACTGACAGGATAATAAAAACAAGAATGATTACCAGCGGAAACATAAATCTTTGATTCTTTTTATTTTCCTCCATCCTTTGAACATCTCCAAATTCGTGTTTGCAGAACGGGCATTTGAACCAGTACGGTTGCTCTTCCTGGAAGAAAACATAGAATTCGCGCCATTCCTTCTAGGAGATAATGAAGCTTCTTGCGCATTTCGGGCAGGACAATTCCTTTTCGCGGACGCAGTACATAAAATCCTCAATATCAGGCACGCTAAAGCTGTGAACTCCAACAAAAGAACCATTACTGGTTCATCTGTTCTTCAATTTTTTCTGCAGGTTTGTCGGCAGGCTGCTGTGGTTCCGGAGGCGCTTCAGGTTTCTTAGGTTCTTCAATTTTCCCTGCAGGTGCTGCTTGGGCGGGCTCTGCCGGTTTCTCCTCGACTTTCTCTTTCTGTTCCGGCTTCTCATCTCGGGCTGGAACATCGGCAGGAACAGCCGGCTGGGCGTCTTTGGTCTCAAGCAGTTTCTGCGGTGTTTCCTCGGCCTGCTCAAGTTTCTGCTGGACTATGTCTGCAGGTTTAGCTTCAACAGGCTTTTCGGGCTGTTTAACTTCTTCAGGCTTCTTATCCTGTGCGGTCTTGGGCTGTTCGGCAGGCTTCTTGGAAGCATCCTCCTTCTTCTTGTCGTTCTGCTTCGGCGGCGGCGGCTTGAACATCGGGGCATCCGGGTTCAGGGACTTGAAAACCGTCTTGTTATACGCCGAGGCAAAACTGCCCTCATCCTTCTGGAACTTCTTCGGATCGACATCAGGCTTCTTCTCGACCCTGATCCTGTCAGGATACTTCTCAAGCAGCTCCTTTCCGATCTCCTTGGCGAAATACGCTTCCCATTTTCCGGAGCCGGGCTTCTTTGAATCCTCCTTGTAGGTTTCGACGAACCTGATCTTGCCGCGCTCGATATCGGTCTTGGCCAGATCATAAGGTTTTACCTTGTCCATCGGGATATCTCCGCTGTCTATGATAACAGGCGGTGGCGGCGGGGGCTTTTCAGCAGGTGGCTTGGCGGCGGGTTTCGCTGCAGGCTTCGACGCAGCAACAGCCTTTGAATCCTTCTTCTGCCCGTTGTCCTTGGGGGCCGCGTCATTTTTCGGCTTAGGCGGATCCGGATCCAGCAGAGTCTTGTCCCTTTCCACCAGGAGAGCCTTCATCGCCTTGTTGTAGGCGGTGGCATAATTCGCCTCATCCTTCTTGAACACCTTCTGATCCTTCGTGAAATCCGGCTCCACATGGGCCCTCTGGCTGAACCTCTCGAGGATCTTCTTCCCTATCTCCTTGGATGCAGGAATTTCCCATTTGTCGGATTCACCTTCCTTCGCAGCTTCCTTGAACACCTCCATGAACCTGGGATTGCCGTTGTCAAAGTCATACTTCGCCAGGTCCGGCGCCTTCATCTTGTCCATCGAGACGGCACCCCCTGAGAAGATGGGAAGGTTCATGATCCACGTTGCAGCGGCAAGAATAACGGCTACGCCAATTATTATCAGGACAGTTTTCAGCTTAGACATGACCGGACCCCCTGTCTTATTAAGCTCCAAAAACCGAGTTCCAGACTCCAAACAAGCCAAAGTCTGAATCAGAAGGAATCAGAAATTGAACATTATCTACAAATATAGGCGAACAACTGGAAAATCAAATCTCAGCCCCTGATAATCTTCAGCAGGGCGTCGCGTTTCTCTTCCATTGTCTTCCTGTCCCTGGCCTCGACGATGAGCCTGAGAAGAGGCTCCGTATTCGACGCCCTGACGTTGAACCACCAGTCCTTGTATTCCACGGAAATCCCATCGAGTTCGAACATCCTGCCGTCGGAATGCTGCTTCTTTATCTTCTCCAGGACCGACTTCACGTCGGCGACTTTGGAATTGATCTCACCGCTGGAGGAATATATCTTGAGAGGTGCGACAAGCTCGCTGACTTTCCTGTTTTTCTTGCACACGAGGTTGGCAAGCTTGAGCATTGCGAGCCCCTGGGATTCGGCGGTATAGTTCTGCTTGAAGTAGTAATGTCCGGAAAGTTCACCGGCGAAGACTGCACCGTATTCGCGCATCTGCGCCTTGATGAAGGCGTGCCCGACACGCGACATGATCGCCTTGCCGCCGTTCTTCTCTATGCATTCCTTTACAGCCCAGCTGCTCCTGAGATCGTATAGGATGGTGGCCGGACCTTCCGAAAGGATGTCCTGCGCGATGAGCGCAGTGAAAAGATCCATCGGTATGATCTCACCCTTGTCGTCGACAAATCCGCAGCGGTCGGCATCGCCGTCGAAGCCGGCACCGAAATCAGCGCCCGTCTCCTTCACCTTGGCACGCAGTGCGTCGAGAGTATGCGTCTCAAGAGGGTTGGCCTCATGGTTCGGGAAGGTACCGTCAAGTTCCTCGTAGAGGGGGATGATATCGAACATATCCCTGATTCCTGCAATCTCGTAAGAGCCCATGGCGTTTGCGAAATCCGCAACTACCTTGAGCTTCCTGTCCAGCTTCGCATATTTTCTCAGGAACTCCCCGTATTCCTTCCTGATGTCATAAGTTGAAACCTTGCCCTTTGAGGACGATTTAGCCCATGAGCCTGACTGTACGATCTTCTCGATGTCGGCTATGCCGGTCATTCCGCTGATCGGAACAGCTTCCTTCCTGCAGAGCTTGAAACCGTTCCATTCGCCGGGATTATGGGAGGCGGTAATCATGACGCTGCCGTCGGCGCCAAGTTTTCCATTGGCGAAATATGACATCGGGGTCGAACACATTCCGATGTCTACCACATCCGCGCCCTGCTCCGTCATACCTTTGGCGAGGGCCTTGAAAAGTGGGACGGAATGCGGGCGCATGTCCCGGCCGACCACGATCTTCCTCGCGCCGGTGAAATGGACAAACGCACGGCCGATCTTCTCCGCCATGTCCTCGTTGAGCTGTTCCGGGTATATGCCCCTGATGTCATAAGCCTTGAATATTCCAGCCATGAATCTTCTCCTGTTATGCTTTGCTGCCAGATCTTTTACCGAAAGAATTACTGAATAGCATTTCAGGAGTCAAATTCAAACTATGGAAGCGAAGATTCCCGTCCGTAGAACACGGTCAGTCCTTCTTCAAGGGCTGCTTGAGCGGTTCTTCCTTTTCGATGGCGTCGCGTATGCCATCCTTCGCCTTGTTGAATTCCCGGATGCCTTTACCTATTCCTTTGGCGAGTTCAGGAATCTTGCTGCCCCCGAAAAGGAGAAGGACGATTAGGAAGATGATGATCAGTTCCTGATAACCTAACATGCTGGCCTCCGTTATTTATTTGGTTCATAGTTTTCCAGCATTTAACATACCAACACTATTTATATTTAAGAATAAGTCTTATTATTATCATGCTAAAAAAAGGAGTACAATCGCAGTAAATGCGTATTATTCTTATCTCCAGCATGTTATAAACTATGATTTTAATCATTACTAATCAGGTAAAGATTGGCACGCTAACTGCTATGAGAATAATTATCATTATTAAAACTAGCATTCGCCAAACTAAAAACGAGGAGGGACTACAATGGAAGTATCAAGGCGCGACTTTCTAAAGTATTGCGGAATTTCAGCAGGTGCACTGGGACTAAGCATGTTAGATTTAGGCTTGCTGAATTCAGCATTGGCTGCCGACGGTGCACCATCGGTCATCTGGCTGCAGGGAAGCTCCTGCTGCGGATGCTCAATATCACTCATCAACAGGATTGCAGCCACAGTGCCTAAGACTGTCGATGAGCTGCTGACCTCCTCAATCGATCTCATCTTCCATCCAAACCTCATGGGCCCTGCCGGGAGTGAAGCCGTTGCGGCAGTCCGCTCCATACAGAACTATATCCTGGTACTGGAAGGAGGAGTTCCGACAATATTCAACGGGAGCGCATGCACAGTCTGGACGGAAAACGATATCGACGTGACGTATGGTGAAGCCATGAGAAGCCTGGCTCCGAACGCCATGAAAGTCATCTGCGTCGGACAATGCGCATGTTTCGGCGGAATTCCAGCATCTGGAGGGAATCCTACGCAAATAGTTAGCGCCCCCACATATCTTGCAATGCCGACGATAAACATTGCCGGCTGCCCTCCACATCCCGATTGGATGATAGGTACGATAGCCCAGCTTCTTGCCGGAAAAAATGTTGCTCTCGACAAATACGGACGCCCGGCAGACCTTTTCGCCAGGACAGTCCACAGCCGTTGTCCTCTAAGGGAGAGGGACGAGGCCGACACTTTCGGAGTAAGGAACAGGTGCCTGAAGGAACTCGGATGCCGGGGACCTCATACATACTGCAACTGTCCCGACATGAAGTGGAACAACGGAGTGAGCTGGTGCGTCAATGCAGGCGGTCCCTGTATCGGATGTACGGAACCTTCATTCCCCGGAACAAATTCCTTCTACAGCGGTGAAGGTGAAGGTAAGGATGATTGAAAAGACATACATATAAAATAAATGACGGGAGGATATCATGGCGACATTCACAGTAATAGATCCGGTTACCAGGATTGAAGGACATCTGAAGATCGATGTGTCAATAGACGGTTACCAGGGAGTCCAGCAGGTAGTGGACACACATGTATCAGGCACAATGTTCAGAGGATTTGAAAAACTGCTCGTAGGCAGGGATCCGATGGATGCACAGCACATAACACAGCGCATATGCGGAGTCTGCCCTATATCGCATGCGATGGCGGCGGTAATGACGCTCGACAAGATCAGCAGGACGACAATTCCCATGAACGCGCTGCTGCTGAGAAATCTTGTGATGGGCGCGAATTTCGTAGAATCGCACATCCTGCATTTCTATCTGCTCAGCGCGCTCGACTACATCGACGGCCCGGCCCAGAAGCCCTGGCTCTCGACATGGTCCATCGACAGACGCTTCGACGCCGCGACCACGAACGTTCTCATCGGCCATTATATAAAGGCGATAGAGATGAAACGCAAGGGGCAGGAAGCGGCCGCCGTGTTCTGCGGAAAGATACCGCATTCTCCGGCATATATCCCCGGCGGATTCACTAATGCGCCTACACAGGAGCAAGTAACCCTTTTCGGTAAATATCTCAACGAGCTTCTCGATTTCATACACAACATATACATCCCTGATGCGGAGGCTCTTGCAGCAACCTATGACGACTACTTCGATATCGGAAGAGGTTACGGCAATCTGCTCGCATATGGATGTTTCGATGAGGACGTGGCGGGAAGGACAAAGCTCATGACTCCGGGATTCGTACTCAACGGCGGTCTGAAAAAAGCGGCACCCGTCATAACCAACATATCCGAACACGTCAAGAATTCCTGGTACACGGACAAAACGACAAAGCTGAAACCCGCTGCCGGAAAGACGGAACCAGTCTATCCCAAAGGAGATGCCTACAGTTGGCTGAAAGCTCCGAGATATGTGAAAAATCCGATGGAGGTTGGTCCACTTGCCAGGATGTGGATGACGGGAGATTACCAGGATGGCATATCCGTCATGGACCGGCAGCTCGCCAGGGCGTATGAGACCAGGAAGATCGCTGAAGCGATGCAGCGGTGGATTGGCTCGGTAAATATCGGTGCTCCAGTATATAAAAGAGCCGTGATACCTGCGACAGCGACAAATTACGGACTCACCGAGGCGCCGCGCGGAGCGCTCGGACACTGGGTGAAGATAGCCGGCGGCAAGATATCCAACTACCAGATCATAACTCCGACCTGCTGGAACTGTTCCCCAAGGGACGATGCGGGAATGCTCGGACCGCTTGAGAAGGCGCTGATAGGTACAGTTGTCCAGGATCCGGACAAGCCTGTCGAAGTCCTGAGAGTAATACACTCATTCGATCCATGTCTTGATTGCGCAGTACATGTCATGAGGGCAAAATGAAAAACAACACCAAATGCCGTGTGTGGGTAGCCGGCCTTGGAAACATCCTCATGAAAGACGATGGGGCCGGCGTGGTGGCGGCG
>CAZDNQ010000005.1:0-4821 GCA_964506605.1 uncultured Victivallis sp.
TCACCTGCCCCTTGGAAGTATTGCTGGCAATCGTGCAGCTTCTGATGTCAAGAACGGTATTGGTGCCGCTGGCGACTGCCGCATTTCCACCTGCATAATTTCCAGTAATTGCACAGTTTTCGAAAACGGCTGGATGCCAGTTGCTGGATGCCACGTATACGGCTCCGCCCTGCTGGCCGGCGCTGTTGTTCCGGAACTCGCATCTCTGGACAGTTACCGACGTGTTCTGGACGTAGAGGGCACCGGCACTGCCACCGACATAGTTGTTCCTGAATACACAGTCCCTTATTGTGCTGCTTCCGGCACCATTTGTCATCAGTATTGCACCTCCCGAACCGGAAGTGTTGCCGGTGAACTCGCAGTTTTCAATGACATTGCTGCTGTTCCTGGTATAAAGTGCTCCTCCCGCGCATCCGTTGTTGCGCATAAGTTTGCAATTGCTCACCATGCTTGACGAGTTGATCAGTGTCAGTATAGATGTCGGACACCAGTACTCGCTAACAAACGAATCTGTAATCGTGCAGTTCCTTATAAGCGGGCTTGCGCCATATACATAGACGATGGCCCCCTCGTATATGCCTTCAGGCTTGTAGTAGCGCCCATTCCTTATCGTAAATCCGTCCAGCCAGCATTCAGGGCCTTCCGAAGTGGTAAAGGCGATTGCAGTCGATGTATTGCCACAGTCTATTATCGTCTGTGCAGCTCCACCTGTGGATCTTAGTTTGATATTCTTTCCGCTGAAGTTCATGTCGGTATCAGTATATACCCCCGGCGCCACAAGTATCACATATTCCATGCCGTTCTTCACAACTGTGCTTATCGCCGCCCAGATCGTCTTCTTCGCGGTGGCAAGTGTAAGTCCGCTTCCGTTGTCATCGGGACGTGTGCAGTCTACATAGTACACTTTCGTGTAGTTCGCAGGATCATACCCCTCCGCAATCTCGTATGCGTCTGTCATACCGTCACTGTCGCTGTCAAGTGTATTCGAGGAGAGGCCTGCAGCATATTCCTGCAAGCAGGACATACCGTCGTTATCGGGATCATCGGACGGGCCGATGTTCCCTCCTGTCGCAACCTCGAACCAGTCCGGAAGGGCATCCGAATCACTGTCGACGAACTCGTCGGCACCCATATCGATGCCGGTCCCGTACGGTCGCGCTTCGCCCTGGATATCGGTCGCCGGAGCACCTGTCGCAGTTCCCGCATCAATGCACGGAGAAGTAGAAGTAAGCCAGCCCTTCGGTGTGAGCTTCGCCTCGCCTGTGATGTTCCCGGTGCCGTATCCGCTGAAATCTTCCTTCGTGCGAGAATAGCTTATCGAAACCGTCCTGTCGCTGCGGACGTATGTACTTCCTTTTATTATAGAATTCATCATTGCAATGTTACCATTGACGTATAGGTCATAACCCGTTGCCGGAGTGCTGAATGCCAGCGTACAGTTCCTAAGGTCGATATTGGAACTATCTGAAGAATAAAGGCCTCCACAACTGCTGTTCGACTGGTTCCCAGTGAACATGCAATTCTCGAAGAGAGCAGTATGCCAGTTATTGGAAGTAACAAAGACGGCTCCGCCGTTCGATCCTGCACTGTTGTTTCGGAACTCGCATTTTTCGAATGTTGCAGGAGTCCTGTCTACATACGCAGCCGAGCCGGAACCGTTCATGAAATTGTTCTTGAAGGCGCAGGACTTGAAGGTAATGCTGGAGTTGCATGTGATGTCGATGGCACCAGCTGGATTGTCGGAGAACTCGCAGTTTTCAAAGACGTTCGAGCCATATTCGACGTGAACAGCGCGTCCGCCAGTGTTCCTCATGAACTTGCAGTTGCTTATCGTGCTGGATGAATACATGAGCTCAAGTGTCGCACTCGGATGCCATGGAGTGAAGGCATAGCAGTCCGAGAATATACAGTTCATTATCTTAGGGCTTGCATAATATGCAGTAACAATACCTCCCTGCGCATTCTGTCCCGCATCGAAATAGCGCCCTCTGGTGATGGTAAATCCGTCCAACCAGCATTCCGGACCTTCAGAGGTGCTGAAATTGAATGCAGTGGAGCTGTTCTGACAGTCTATTATGGTTTGGGATGCACCAGCAGTAGATCTAAGCTTTATAGTCTTGCCGTTGAAATTCATGTCCGAGTCGGTGTAAGTCCCCGGCGCAACAAGGATGACATATTCCATCCCATTCTTCACGACCGTACTTATCGCCGACAAGATAGTTCTCTTAGCGGTTGCGGGAGCCAGTCCGTTTCCGCTGTCATCTGGGCGCGAGCAGTCTACATAGTATATTCTAGTATAATTGATAGGATCATATCCCATCGAGATTTCTTCAATATCGCTCAATCCGTCACCATCGGTATCAACACCTCCGGATAATCCCATTTCGTATTCCTGGATATTGCTTAGTCCGTTGTTATTAGAATCATCATTCGGGTTGATATTGCCGCCAGCGGCAACCTCAAACCAGTCCGGAAGCCCGTCCGCGTCAGCGTCGGCGAACTCGTCCGCCCCCATGTCAATCCCGATACCGCAAGGGCGTGCCTCTTCCTGGATGTCCATAGCTGGAGCGCCTGCCAAGGTTCCCGCATCAATGCATGGCGAGGAGGCGGTGAGCCAGCCGACAGGATTAAGCTTCGGGTCGGCGGTGATATTGCCAGTTCCCTTCGAGCTGAAGTCGTCGGTGGTGCAAGAGTAGTCAACAGTTACAGCTCTGTCGCTTCGAACATAGGTTGAACCCTTCACGATGGAGTTCTTCATGTTCAGGTTGCCGTAGGCATAGAGCTGGTATCCGGCAGATGGCCTGTTGAACGCAAGCGTGCTGTTCCTGATGACAAGTGATGCATAATCGCTGGTTGATATTGCACCATAATTTGAAGCAGAGTTACCGATTAACAGGCAGTTTTCCAGCACTGTGGTATGCCAGGAACCGGAGCTAATATATATCGCGCCGCCCTGGCTGTTTGCGCTGTTGCTTCGAAATTCACAACGCTGAAATGAAGCAGGAACACTGTTGATGGAAACCGCACCTCCGCTGGCGTTTCCGCTGGTGTAGTTGTTTCTGAACGAACAAACTTTGAAAGTTATGCCAGTGCCGCCTGCGGCGCTTACGGCACCTGCGGAGTTTTCCATGAACTCGCAGTTTTCAAACACATTTGCTCCGTTCTCTGAATATACGGAGCGGCCACCGGTGTTTCTTGCGAACTTACAGTTGCTGATCGTGCTGGAGGAGTTTATCAAAGCGAGGGTCCCGCTGGGCATCCGCGATGTGTATGCGTAGTTGTCCTCGATTATGCAGTTCTTTATCTGCGGACTGGCGTTATAGACATAGATGATGCCGCCCTGGTCGAACTGTCCCGTCCCGAACACATACCCATTCCTTACCGTGAACCCGTCCAACCAGCATTCGGGCCCCTCGGAGGTAGTGAATGCCAATGCGCTCCTGCTACCGCAGTTGATTATCGTCTGCCCCGCTCCGCCTGTGGATCTAAGCTTGATACTCCTGCCACCGAAGTTCATGTCGTTGTCAGTATACGTTCCCGGAGCCACAAGTATCACATATTCCATTCCGTTCCTCACCACTGCGTATATTGCCGCCCAGATCGTCTTCTTTGCGGTAGCGGGGGTGAGTCCGTTACCGGTGTCGTCCGGACGTGCCGCATCTACATAGTAGAGCTTCGTGAAGTTCGCGGGATCGTACCCTTCGGAGATCTCGTATGCCGTCTTCTGCTTGAAAAAAAAAATGTCCAGCGTGATCGAGGAGAGGCCGGACTCGTACTCCTGCAGGCAGGTCATCCCGTCGTTGTCGGGATCGTCAGTCGGTGCAAGGCTTCCGCCACCGGCAAGCTCGAACCAGTCCGGAAGCCCGTCTACATCCGTATCTGCGAACTCATCGCAGCCCATGTCGATGCCAACTCCAAAAGGACGCACCTCGTTCTGGATGTCCGTCACCGGAGCTCCCGTCAAGGTTCCCGCATCAATGCATGGAGAGGATGCTGTGAGCCAACCAACAGGATTAAGCATCGGATCGGAGGAAATGTTGCCAGTCCCCTTCGAACTGAAGTCGTCGGATGTGCACGAGTAGTCAACGGTCACGGTCCTGTCGGTCCTGGTATAAGTCATGCCTTTGACTATGGAGTTCTTCATGTATAGTCCGCCATATGCGAAGAGGTCGTATCCGGACACTGGTCTGTTAAACGCAAGCGTGCTGTTCCTGATGTCCAGGACCGAATAGTCTGAAGAGTAGAGTCCCCCGTAACTGCTGTTAGACTGGTTCCCGGCGATCATGCAGTTCTCGAACAGTGCGACATGCCAGTTGTTCGAGGTTATCAGTACACCGCCGCCGTTGGAGGTTGCGGCGTTGCCCCGGATCTCGCAGCGCTGGAACGTCGACGGCGTCCTATCAACGTAGACCGCACCGCCTGTGCCGTTGGCAATGTTGTTCTTGAACACGCTGTCCTTCACTACGAGCCCGGTTCCCTGTGTGGCGAACAGAGCCGGACCGGTTCCGGAGATGTTCGCCATGAACTGGCTGTTCTCTATTATATTGTTCCCGTATTCACTGTAGACCGCCCTGCAGGTGTTGTCCCTGAACTCGCAGTTGCTGATCCTGGACGAGGAACTGGTCATGTATATGGCGTTGGTCCCCCTGAACCCTGTCAACACGCAGTTCTTAATCCACGGGCTTGCGCTTGCCATGAAGATCGAACCGCATGAACTGTCGCCGCAATACGAGTTGGTCAGGGTGAACCCGTCGACCCAGCAGTCAGGCCCCTCGGAATGGTCGAAACGGAACGGCCTGGAGTTACCGCCGTCGATTACGG
>CAZDNQ010000005.1:4921-27946 GCA_964506605.1 uncultured Victivallis sp.
GGGAGCCCGTCCACATCCGTATCTGCAAACTCGTCGCAGCCCATGTCTATTCCGGCTCCAAAAGGACGAGTCTCATTCTGGATATCCGTCGCCGGAGCTCCTGTCGCAGTTCCTGCATCTATGCATGGGGACGAAGCCGTGAGCCAGCCCTTGGGATTGAGACGGGGATCGGCCATTATGTTGCCAACCCCCTTCGAGCTGAAGTCGTCGGATGTGCACGAGTAGTCTATGCCGACGGTGCGATCCGTCCTGGTATATGTCCTGCCTTTGACAATGGAGTTCTTCATGTATAGTCCGCCATATGCGAAGAGGTCGTATCCGGACGCTGGCAGGTTGAACGCAATCGTGCTGTTACGGATATCGAGGATCGAGCCATCGGCGGAGTAGAGTCCCCCGTAACTGTTGTTCGACTGGTTCCCGGCGATCATACAGTTCTCAAACAGCGTGACATGCCAGTTGTTAGAGGTCACCAACACACCGCCTCCGTTGGAGGTTGCAGCGTTGCCGCGAATCTCGCAGCGCTGGAAAGTCGAAGGCGTCCTATCGACATAGACGGCTCCACCTGTGCCGTTGGCCACGTTGTTTTTGAAAACGCAGTCCTTCACCGTAAGCCCGGCCCCCTGTGTGGCGAACAGGGCCGGCCCGGTCCCGGAACTGTTCCCGGTGAACTGGCATTCTTCTATGATATTGTTTCCGTATTCGCTGTAGACCGCCCTGCAGGTGTTGTCCTTGAACACGCAGTTGCTTATGCGACTGCTGGAACTGGTCATGTAAATAGCATTGGTGCCGCGAAAGCCGGTAATCACGCAGTTCTTGATCCACGGGCTCGCGCTCGCCATGAAGATCGAGCCGCATGAACCGTCGCCGCAATACGAGTTGGTCAGGGTGAACCCGTCCACCCAGCTGTCCGGCCCTTCGGAATGGTCGAACCGGAACGGTCTGGAGTTCCCGCCGTCGATTATGGTCTGGCCTGCGCCTGCGGTAGACCTGAGCTTGATGCTCTTGCCGTTATAGTTGATGTCAGTATCAGTATACGTCCCTGGGGCCACTAGGATTACATACTCCATTCCGTTCTTAACTACTGTATTGATCGCCGCCCAGATCGTCTTCTTCGCGGTGGCCAGGGTCAGCCCGTCCTCGGTGTCGTTTGGACGCATGCTATCTACATAGTAGATCTTCGTAAATTTTAATGGATCATATCCCGCTGAAACCTCATTTCCGTCGGAAATTCCATCACCATCTGTATCTTGGTTATTGGGATTCGTCTTATATGTGTTGACTTCATTGCCATCTACAACTCCATCACCGTCAGAATCAGCAACAGCCTGGGATGTCCCATAAACAAATATTTCTCTGCCATCACTTAATCCATCATTGTCGGTGTCAGTACTCTCAACTGAAACCATGTACAATCTCATTGTGGCAGCATTCACCGCAGATCGTCCTGTCTTCGGGTAAGGTGGACTCACAGCTCCTGTATCGGTCCATGTAATGGAAGTGCTGCCATTTGTCTGGAGCGAAGTCTCTGCGATTTTCCACCCCGATTCGGTGGAAAGGATATCGTTTTCCGCAATATCCTTGAAGAATACTTCAAGGACTTCACCTTGGTTTCCAGTACAGGAAATGGTAAGTGTGAGTTCTGTATGCGCGGGATTAAGCGCCATTCCAGTTATCGACGGCGCATTGGCAGCGACATTAAACGGATTCTGATAGGGCCTTGGTTCGATCCAGTTGAAAGAACCGGAGCCTTTCCTGTCATACCAGTAGGTTTTTCCGAAGGATAGAGTTTCAGTGCTTATGTTTCCACCGATATCGAGCCATTTCCCATTGTTTGGATCTCCGGGACTGTCAAGAAGCCAGTAGGTCACATCAGGAGCGATTGTGCTGATTGTATCCGGGTTCTGATCCACGGCGGCGGCACCGTGCGCACCGCTGTTCTTCAGCTGTGTGTCATTCAAAAGGAGCTTCGATGTAAAAGGGAGGGCGATAAGATTCAGAGAAGGGGCGATCTGGACGGACCTGCTGTCGTCAAGTACAAGTTTTCCCATGAAGAAGACATTCTGTGCTGAGGGGTGCCTGTTCTGTATGATGATCCCGTCGCCTGTCACAAGGGTCAGCGGTGAGGGATTCCAGTTCAAGTCGTCCTCGTACCATTTTCCATCTTTCGTCAAATCACCTGTGTTTCCTGCGAGGAACGAGAACTTGTACTGCTGAGTCGCCGGATCCCATTTTTTTATCGCATCGGCTGCTGCAGCAGTGTTCTCTCCTGTCAGTTGTCCGGAAAGAGCATTGTTGAGCTGTCCGTTGAACGGATCAAGAGGTGCGGAAGTGGCCTTTTCAGCATTGGCCGGAATTTCAGTTCTAAGGAATCCCGCAGGCTTGCCGTATGCGGATGTCTGGGCATTTGAGATCAATGACTGGAGGAGAAGGAAGGAGAAAACGGCGAAAGAGAAAGCGAAACGTCCATTCATGCTAGCCCCCTTGCATTTATTTATCGGAAATTATTCTTTACAACAACCATAATTGCATTGCAAGTTTAATTCATCCATAAGATTTTGTCAAGATCGAGGCACGGATATTTTATTGATTTTTAATAAAATACAACTATCTGCTATCCTTGATGTTGCGATGAACGTTCCGTGTATCCGGTATTTAGGTGCCGGTTTGATAAGCCTGCCCCGTAGATTGCCTGAACAGGCTTGCGGAAATTTACCTGCGGAATTTTGCTTTTTGGCACTATACGTCTATATTCCACACCTCTAAAATTAAAACCTGTAGGGGAAGTTTCATGAAGAAGAATCTGATTTTCACCTTGACTGTACTCATCGCTCTTGTGCTTTCCATTCTCATAGCGTTTGCACTGCTAAAAAAGGCCCCCTCCTCTCCGCGGCAGGAGTCCGGACTGGAAAATTATTCGAAGGAGCAGTCAGCAATTTTCAAACGCAACACCGCAAGGAAGAACATATCGCAGAAACCATCTGGTCCGGCTGATCTAAAAAGCATAGCTCCTGAGCATCTTGAGGAGCCGAAGGCTGGAGCTGGTGAAGTCACGCTGGACAAGGACGACAAACCTGTCGTCGATGCAAAAGGCAATCCCGTACTCAAGTAGAGACATAAATAAGAAAACATCTGCCAACCTCCTAATCCAGTTGATTTACCCATTCCAGCCCCATACGGTGAACACGTTCTAAATTCTTAAGCCTGTCTTGTTTATATCATATCTCCACGTCAAGGATTCTCAGCATGGAAATCTCCCCAGACGACAATCCGCTTTTCAAATCCCTTAATGGTTTTTAAAACATTAAGGTAATACATTAAGGAGAGGGGCTTTTTCCGCCTCAAACACTTTCTTAGATGGTCACACTTTTCCGGGGTCTCTTTCTTAAAGTGTCACACTTTTTCACACCTGTTTTCTTAAATGGTCTCATTTACCTTGTTTTAGGGCATCAATGGGCTTGGGGTGGAAAAAGTGCTTAGCCTCATTATTTTCTTAAAGTGTCACACTTTTTGAGGCCGGACATGCCCTGTCCCAGAAAATTCAGAGGAATTATGATTTTCGAATTGCTTCGACAAGATGAAATAGAAACCGTTTTTCGGCGGTCTGGGTCGGGCGTATGTTTTCGAGGGCATAATTCTTTTCTTCTGCGCAGAGGACATCGAATCTTTCTTCTCCCAGGAGAGCCTTTGCCTTCCTGAAGCAGTTCCTGTTTTTCTGGAGATTCACACAACTTGCATTAAGGCATGCCTCCTCATAATCATTAAGCTGTGGCAGTTGCCTTGTTCTTTCATGAAAATCCTTTTCCAACCTTCCGCTTTCAATCCAGGCCCTGTGGAAAGACTTGTTACTGTCCAGACATTCCCTTTCTACCCAGGACAGGAGATTGCCTCGCTTATCCATCCTTATCCGCAATTTTCCGAAAAGGACTTCTGCTCCATCCAATTGCGATAGGATGCTGTTCCTGTTCTGCGTGAACAGCTTTTTCTGCAGGGAAACATATGACGGGGGATTGCAGCCAGATTGCTCAAGGAGCCTGGCGCAGGAGATGACAAACGGATTCTTCTCGGTTCTTTTCACTGATCTCGACGGAAGATAGGTGTAGACGGCACGTGCAATATTGGATTTTATGCTGTTGAGCACATCAAGCCGGATGTGCATTTGTTTTTCAATGACAAGTATGAGGCTGTGGAAATCCGGATTTATCGACACATCCCTGAGCCAGTTGGCATTCCGCTTCCTTTCAAGGCCTATCGTGCCAAGTATTGTGAAGAATCTCTCCGTCCCGTCAAGGAATGTTATCTTGTGCCAGGTCTCCCTCAGGTCATTGATAAGCCTTTTGACATCGTTGACAGACCTGCCGTTATGCCTGCCGGAGTAAAGAAGGGCCAGCTCATTGAGGGAAAACGGGACGGGCTCTCTTATATCCAGTGTTTTCCGGCGCATCAGATAGAGAATACAGAAAAGCAGTCTTCCCTGCCTTATATCAAGCGCCGGCAGCTGTCTTGCTGACGAATCAAATGGATTGCCGACCCCGATTTCCCATGTCTTGTCCGACATCTGTATTTTTCTTGGTCCATCCTGCGGTACTGCCGCGAATAAGGGTGCTGTAAGAAAATCCCTTGGCACAAGGGCTGTTTTCCTGTCTATCTGCATCCGTTCCTATGCTTATTCTTCATTTTCCACAACCTTCCTCACGCGATACCTGTTCAGCAGTTCGACAATTTCCTTCCTGTCATATAGAACGGTACCTTTGAATTTGACAGGATTTAAAAGCCCCTGCCTCCTCCATTCCACAAGGATTTTCCTGTTTATGTCAAACAGCGGCTGCACATGGCTCTGTCTTATGAAATAGGGTTCAACTTTTACGTCCTTCGGCGCTTCAGTTTTCATTTTGCTTTTCCCTTCAGCTTTTCCTCGAGTTCCGAGCCTGTCATTAAAAGACCGGATTTCTTAAGTTTCTTTATCAGCATTGACGCTATCAGATGTTTCTTGTCTGGATTCATCCTGATTATTTCTGCAAATCTCCTCTCGTTTTTTGTCAAATGAGACCTCCTCTATTATTCGCGTTACATTTGTGCAACCACTCAAAGAAGGAACTTTTGTTGCTGATTGCAAATCTCAAGGATTTTTCCACAAACGGCTGTAGCTTCATCCCGCACATCCTAGCCTCCGATTTCACGCTGGCATGAATCTTCCTGTGGATGATCACGCGTTTTCCGTCGCATGGGCTTTGTTTTGGCATATAACCTCCATTTAATTATCATTACTGTTATTTTATTATTGCTTGTGCGACTTGTCAAAAGAATATTTTACACTAAATTTACAAATAATTTGCAATTTTATGGTTTTTGCAATACAATTTCCGCATATGAAAATAACTGAAGAAATTTTCCAGGCATTGAGAAAAGCCGTCTTTGAAGCCGGTTCACAGGTTGCTTTTGCCGACAAATCCAATGTCAGCAAGCAGAATATCCACCGTTATCTAAAAAGGAAAGTTAATTGCATTGATGATGATAAATGGGAAAAGCTCGAACCGCTGCTCAAGTCTCACATCCCCAGGAAGGAGATAAATCTGGAGGATTTGAATCCGGACGAGCGCATCCTCCTTGAAAAATACCGCGAACTGAGCAATTTACAGAAGAAAAATCTTCTTGAGAAGGCCATGGAGGAGGAGTTCACCAACCGGATTTCTCAATTTAGGAGCGCGGCTGGAGAATAATTGGAACAATTAAGGATTTTGTTTATGAGCAGAAAACTGAATCCAGTACAGTGGACCTTGGAGCTGAGAAATGCCTTGGCTTCATCAAGGCTCCGCCTGAAGACAAATAAGAAGATTGCCCGAACGCTTGGCCTTAATGAAAACCTGATATGCAGATATCTAAGGAAAAATGAAGGCTGGATTGAGGAGAAGACCTTCAGGAAATTATGCCAGCTTGAGGAATTCAGGGATCTGAAATATATTGCATCAAATCCTTTGAAGCTCAAAGGCGACGAACAGCTTCTCCTCGATGTTTTCCGGGAACTTCCTGAAGACATCCAGAAGGAGCTTTTGCTTGAATTGTCGAAGTTCTCAAGATATTCAAAAGACAAAAGTTCCTCTGTGACAGATTTGTGTCATTTTTTGAAACCTGGAAATCCGCAATGAGGCTGGATTTTCCATGTTGAAAATCAAGGACTGGAGGTTTTATCAATATGCAACATATTAATATCAAGCACATTACACGCATATCAAAACTCGAATCCCTCCCTCTCCGCCACTGCCCAAGGGCAGCTTTACTGGCGATTCTCAGCAAAGCTTGAATCGCAATTCTACTGTGTATCCGAGGGATGAGAACCCTCGGGTTCGAGAGCGAAGCGAAAAACCATGCGCCAGCATGGTAGAGACGAATGTAATGAGGAACGTTAATCCCTCCCTCTCCGCCAGCCTTCGCCAAGGCTACGGCTGGCACGGCCAGTAGACTTAAGAAGGCTGTCCGCCGAAGTTCCCACGAAGGAGGACGCTGCGAAATTAATTAAGCGAAGCCGGGCTATAACTGTTTCACTTCCAAACTACGCCTCGGCATGCCACTACCCAAGGGCAGCATCCTTGACAATTTTCAGCTCCGCTTAAATTGCATATAACTGGAGGGATGGGAATCCGCCTCCGCCAAGGTTACTGCCAGCAGGCCCAGGAAGGCCATCAGCGGGGTACGCTCTCAACGTGCAGATCGCCGAAATTCATGTTGGCCGCATGGGACGGGCTGTGGCCTGGAAGCTGCGGATCAGTCCACATCCACGGCTTGGCCCAGCTGAGATTGGTCGAGCAGAAGAAATACCATCCTGCACCTTTTCCACCGCCAGGCCCGTCGGAATACCAGTCGCTCTTGGAGTCGGCAAACCAGAACGATGTTCCGGTCAGCAGCTTCGAGGTAGGCTTTGGCACCGCAGCTATCACGCCCGCATTGTATCCTCCGCCCATGTGGGTGTTCAAGGAATAGCATGTCTTGACCTGCCAATGCGAATCTCCGGCCTGGCCTTTGAGGCCATCGTTGACAATCATGGAAATGCTGGCCTGGGGGCACCTGTACATGTAGCTCGACTGCTGGGACCAGCTTTTAAGGGCATAATAGCCGCAGGTGGAAAACTTTTCGAACCATCTGTCATCCCCGTATTCCGAGTAGTAGCTGCCCGCGGGCGCGCCGCCATTCGTCGGAAGGAATTCATTGAAGTCCATCGTATAGGATATCCCCCATTGTCCAATCTGCTTTAGCTGGGAGGTGCACTGGCCTGAACGTGCAACCATGAGGGCGTTCTTCAGTGCCGGGAGGAGCATGGCGGCTAGAATTGCGATGATCGCAACGACCACGAGCAATTCGATCAAAGTGAACTTGCAGAAGGACTGAAATCCCGGCAATCTCGCTTTTCCCATATGGCACCCCTCTTGACAGATTATATACATTCATGGGCCGGCGTTCAAGATATTTAAAATTCTTTAAATGAAAATAAAATATTAAAATAATGTTTTAAACCGCTTGATATATAATTTAAACCGCTTAAAATACATTTCAAGACCTTGGGCCAGCAATTATTCAAATTTGTTTCCAGAAAGGTGCGGCAGCTATGAAGACCACCAGGAGAGGTTTCATGAAGACAGGCGCCGGAATCGTATTAGGTGCGTATATGTCACCGATCACGAGCATCATCGCCGATGAAGGAACGAAGCCGAACATAGTGTTCGTCTTCTCGGACCAGCAGAGATGGGACACCCTCGGGTGCTATGGACAGGAACTGCCGGTCAGCCCGGTCCTTGACAGCCTGGCAAGTAACGGCGTCCGATTTGAAAATGCTTTCACTCCCCAGCCTGTCTGCACCCCGGCCCGCGCCGTCGTCCAGACAGGAAAATATGCGAGCCAGTGCGGCGTATACTGGAACGGACTCGCGCTTCCGCAAAACGAGAAGACGCTCGCGCACTATCTTAAAGCGGCCGGATACAATCTCGGATACGTCGGCAAATGGCATCTCGCCACCCATAAGGACGCGGAAGGGGGAAATGAAGAGAGGATACCGGTGGAGATGCGAGGCGGCTATGACGGATACTGGTTCGGCGCCGACGCCCCGGAAGAAACCTCCCGCGGATATGGCGGCTACATATACAATGAAAAGATGGAAAAGGTGGATCTTAAAGGCTACCGCGTCGATGCAATGACAGATTTCGGCCTGGACTTCATCAGGATGCAGGACGTCAAAAAACCGTTCTTCCTTTTCATGTCCTATCTCGAACCGCACCACCAGAATGACACCGACAGGGTTGAAGGTCCGGCAGGCTCTAAGGAGAAGTTTGCGAAGTTCGCGGCGCCTGCGGATCTCGCAAAATCCGATGAGAAGGGCAACTGGAGGGAGAACTATCCGGACTACCTTGGCGCCTGCAGCAGCATCGACAGCAACGTCGGAAGGATCATTGATGAGTTGAAGAGCCGTGGTCTTTATGAGAACACCATCATCGTATACACCAGCGACCACGGCTGCCATTTCAAGACCCGCAACGCCAAATACAAGCAGACCCCGCATGAATCCAGCATCAGGATCCCGCTGATAATCAGCGGACCGGGATTCACAGGCGGAAAGACGGTCCGCGGAATGGCGAGCCTGATCGACATCGCCCCGACGCTCCTCGCCGCCGCCGGCGTGTCCAAGCCTTCCTGCATGCCGGGATACGGGCTCCAGGGCTTCGCAGGCAATGGGACTGGCATTCCACGCGAGGAAATATTCATCCAGTTCTCCGGAGTGAATCAAGGCAGGGCGATACGCACGGAGAAATGGAAGTATGCAGTCGGCAATACTGGCAGGGAGAAGCGAAAGGATCCCTTCTTCACCGAATACGACGAGCAGTTCCTCTACGATCTTGAAAAGGATCCCGGCGAACTGAAGAACCTGGCCAGGGAGCCGGCATATGCCGATGTCCGCAAGGAACTTTCGGTGAAGCTTCTGAAATACATCAAGAATGTTGAGAATATCGACGCCAAGATAAATTTTCCGCGGGCGGAGAATTTGTAACAAGGAGGTTTTATGAAAAGATATCTGCTGTCCATTCCGTTGGTGTTCCTGATTGCATCATCCGTCTTCGCGGTTGGGGAGGATCCAGCCCTGGAGGCGAAGATAAAGGCCCTTCCAGCGGGAACTGACGCGTTAGGGACGAAGAAGCTGGGTGAATTCAAGCTGACGTCAAAAGGTGATTACGGGACGATTGGAATAGTTCCAGTCGAGGGGATGCCCTTCAAGGAAGCCCTCCGCATCACAAGCAGCAGGGCGCCGGAGGGGCCAAAGGAGAAGCACAAGCTGAACGCCTCGCTGCCCTCCATCATCCAGTTCGAGACCGACGAGATCGTGTCGGTCTCCTTCTATGCCAGGGCCACCAAGCTGCCTGAAGGCTCAGATACTGCACTGGTCAATCTTTCCACCCGGCGTGTCTCCGGTGAACGCGGCGAGTCCGGAAGGCGCACGTTCCAGGTCGGCAGGGAATGGAGGAAATATTACACCTCCTACAGGATGCTCATCAAGAACAAGGACCTTGAAAAGGCGCAGCGCTTCAGCAGCAGGCCCGGCGACCAGGCGATCATGTTCAGCCAGGCGGTCGATCCGCAGGAAGTGGAGATAGCCGACATCAGATGGACAAGCTACGGCAAGAGCCCGCTCCAGCTTTCCGCTTTTCCGGAAACTTCCGCGACATATGCCGGGCGCGAGGCCGACGCCGCCTGGCGCAGGGCCGCCGACGAACGCATAGACAAGTTCCGCAAGGCCGATCTCGCCGTGCAGGTCGTCGATGCATCCGGAACGCCTGTCCCGGATGCGAAAGTGCATGTCGAAATGAAAAGCCACGCATTCCGTTTCGGAACGGCCGCAGGCGCGATGCGCATCCTTGAGGACAAGACTGAGAATGGGGAGAAATACCGCGAGAACCTCGCCAGGCTATTCAACCATGTCGCCTTCGAGACCGGGACATTCCAGTTCAACTGGGACGATCCCGGGGAGAAACAGGAAACCTTCAGGATGCTTGACTGGCTTGACTCGCACAAGATGACCGCAAAAGGGCTCTTCCTGGTCTATCCCGCCTGGCGCCACAACCATCAGCTCAACAAGAAAGACTACAAGGATCCGGAGAAGCTGCGCGAATATCTCAGGAAGAGCATAACCGAACGCGCCACCGACCTCAAAGGCAGGCTTGTCGAATGGGATGCCGTCAATGAAGCGCATTCCAGCACCGACTTCATAAACCTGCTCGGCGAGGATGAAATGGCTAAATGGTTCGAGACCGCGAGGAAGGCGGATCCCAAGGTGGCGTTGAACTACAACGAGAACACCATCATCGATTTCGGGGAGGATCCCGACAGCGGTGCGAAACTGGGCAATCTCGAGAAGCACGTCCAGGGTCTGATCGACAGGAAGGCGCCCATCAACGGCATCGGCCTGCAGAGCCATTGCGGTTGGGGGATGCTGTCTCCAGACGAGATCCTTAAGACATTGGACGGGCTTGCCCGTTTCAAGCTTGACATCAAAGTGACGGAGTTCGATTTCTGCATATACGACGAGGAGCTGCAGGGTGACTACACCCGCGATTTCCTCACCACGCTGTTCAGCCATCCTTCGGTCACCGAATTCACGATGTGGGGCTTCTGGGACGGACAGCACATCAAGTTCAACGCCCCGATCTTCCGCAAGGACTGGTCGGTAAAGCCCAGCGGCCAGCAGTACATGGATCTGGTCTTCAAGAAATGGTGGACCGATATAACTGGAAAAAGCGACGCCAGAGGTGCATATTCCGTCCGTGGTTTCATGGGCGACTACGAGATCACGGTGGAGAAGGACGGAAAAAAGAAAACAGAGAAAGCGTCTCTCTCTAAAGATGGTAAGACTCTCAAGATTATCCTGGAATAAAAAATGCCAATGAAGACAGACAAGCCAAATCTGCTGATAATCAACTGCCATGATCTCGGGCGGCATATCTCCCCGTATGGCATCAGGACTGTAAACACGCCCGCCCTAGAGGAAATGGCCGGAAACGGGGTGCTGTTTTCAAACAGTTTCTGCACGTCTCCGGGATGCAGTCCGTCGAGGGCCGCCATCTTCACCGGACGATATCCCCATGCGACAGGGGTGCATGGACTTACCCACGGCCTCTTCAAATGGAAGATGGACAAGGGGGAGACGCATCTCGCGCAGATGATGTCGCGCGCCGGATATGACACTACGCTCATCGGCGGGTTCCATGAACACAGCAGGGACGACATAAGGAGACTTGGATACAAGTCATACGAGAACAGCCAGTACATGCCCGGACTCAGGACAGCGGGATTCGCCGCCGACTATTTGAAGAGTGCGAAATCCGCAAGAAAACCTTTTTATCTCTGCGTCGGATTGTTCGAACCGCACCGCCCATATGACTGGCACGGGATCAATCCTGACAGCTCTAAAGGCGTCTATATTCCGGGATACATTCCGCAAAAGACCGCAGAGCAGAAGAAGGTAGCCCGCAGAGAATTCGCCGATCTGCAGGGCTCCATAAGGAAGATGGATGAGGCCGTCGGCAGGATTCTCTGCGAACTTCGCAGGTCGGGGCTTCACGAGAGCACCGCCGTTATGTTCGTCACCGACCACGGTATCGCGATGCCTCGTGCCAAATGTACGATTTACGATCCCGGAATAGAAGCGGCACTGATCTTACAGGCACCGTGCTGGGGCGCTGGTGAAGGCAAAAAACTTGATGGCCTTGTTTCAAACGTCGACTATGTTCCGACAATACTTGAAGCCTGCGGAATCCGCATACCATCAAGAATCCAAGGCAAATCATTCCTGTCATATATGCGCGGCGGAAAGCAGCATAGGGACAGAATTTTTGCAGAGAAGACTTATCACAGGATATACGACCCTATGCGATGCATCCGCACAAAGACTCACAAGCTGATCGCCAATTTCGAATACAACCAGACCGTTGAGATCCCCTCGGACATCGCCGACAGCAGGTTCTACGCCCACCACGCCGCGTCTAATGCCGGGCACAGGAAGGAATTCGAGCTATATGACCTGGAAAGCGACAGATGGGAGCAGAACAACCTCTCCGGCGAAAAAAAGTCTGCCGGCATAGAAAGGAAACTTCGTGGTGAACTTTACAGATGGATGAGGGAGACCGGAGATCCGCTGCTCAAAGGCCCGATAAAGAGCGTCTATTACAGTGACATGATCGCGAAGATGAAATGAGAAAAACTTCCAGACATTTCGGTTTCGGCCCTTCTTTTATTTTCATTCTAGCTTTCTGCCTTATACCGTCCCTCTTTGAATCCTATGCAGATCTTGTCCCTGACAAGGCGTCAGCCCGGGACAACGACGCCTCGTTCATCTGCGAATTTGATGCGAAGGAGCCTGTTGATTCATGTCCTGTCCTTGCCCCGGAGGACGGGAAATGGACTTTTGAGAAAATCCATCCAAAGGCGATACCCGGCAAGTTTGGAAATGCTCTGTTCCTGGTTCCGGGATCCGAAATTAAATTTGATTCTTCAGCCGCCATCCTGCAGGCTGAACAGTTCCGGCTCAGCTTTTGGCTGTCCTGCGGCTTCCGCAATGCAAAAGACGGAATACCCTTGCAGATCAGCATACCGCTAAAGGACGGTTCCAAGGATGCCGGAGTCGTGCAGGTCAAGGTCGTCCCCTGCCCCAGGAACTGGGAGTTCTCCTCCACCCAGACCTGGCATCTGGAGTTCCAGGTGTCCTCCGGCGGGAAGGGTGCCTCAGCTTTTGAAAAGCTGCAGTGCGCGATCGAAGACTGGAAGGAGGGAGACTGGCATCATGTGGCCGTGCTATATTCAGCCGGCGGGAAGAATGACGGAGGCAAAACTTCAAAACCGCTTATGCGGCTCTATGTCGACGGCGCATGTGTCGCGATGAGCCAGAGGGCGCCGGCGCTGACAGGAGCCGGAGAAAGCATTTCCCTGCAGTCAAAGGCGGATTCACAGGCCATATGCTCCATCGATGATCTTAGGATAGACGGTTCAGCCCGGGCGTTCACTGCGCGATCAGCAGGATGGGAGGGCTTCCTCCCGGGAAACGGCCTCGGAAAGTGCCGTACGGATCTTCCTCTCTATTTCTATTTTTCTCAGCCGATGGACAGGAAATTCGGCGGCATCTCCATATTTGACAAGACGGACGGCAGGTCTCTCGAGGATGGGACCGGGAAATTTGTCGGTGACGGGTCCGTGTACAAGCTCGAATTCAAGAAGCCTCTCCCCTTCGGGCACATATTCAAGGTACAGTTCCCTCCGGATGACAAGGCCCTGCGGACAATTGACGGCATCCTTTTCAAGCCTTCATCAATTCCTGAACAGACGTTCTCCACACGGAAGAGGGGAGAGCCTCCTAGGCCGCTCGATATCATGTTCCGCAACGACAATCTGCACGCTTCGCTCGAAGGAACGCTCAGGATGCTGAAGTCGGGGATCGACATCGTCGAGATAAACCCGGTGAAGCTCAAGGACGCCTGGGTCTCCAACCACTGCAAGGGGAGATCCGGCGAACTGCCTCCCAACCTCAAGGCAGGCGAAGGAGGCGACCAGAAGGCGTTGGACGACATGCCCGCTCCGCTCGAGGAAACCCCTTACTCCGCATATGATAAAATCAATTTCTGCAAGTCTCCAGGTGGAAAGCCTGAAGTCATCGGTCGGCTCGACGAACAGATAGGCATGATCAACAACTGGGACCGCCTGATGGAGATCCAGGGATACAGCGATGTTCCGGAAGAGGAATACAGGAGGCTCTACGAGAATGGCGGACTTCGCTGGGAGAAGGTGCTTGCATACCATGGCCCGGCGGCCTGCTGCTACGGGAAACCCAGGACGCAGTGGGCCCATTCCAACGCCTCGCCGCACGCGAAGAACTGGCTTGCAGGACTTGCCACATATCTTCCCGGGATCCTTGAGGAGAACGACCCACTCTTCCCTGACGGCATCACGCCTGCCTATGTCGTAAATGCAAAGAAGAACGGAAAGATGCTCTGGATGTACGCCTTCAGCAACCGCAACGAGGGCACCCTCACGATGGCGGCAAGGCTCGGGCTGGACGTATATGTCCCTGACAACGACATGGCCTTCCTGGGCTCGAAGAGGAACCGCGAGGTCATCTACAGGCTGAACAGCTATGAGGACGCCAAGGCTCCGACGGTGACGGGCATCTCGTTGGACGGGAACAATCCTTCCATAAAGTCATATCCCCTGGATTCATCCGGGATCAAGATAGAATTTTCTTGTCCTATGGAGGCCAGGAGCGTGAACTATGACAGCGTCCGCCTTACAAAGGAGAATGCACCTGAACCCCGTGTGGCGATGTCGATCACCGCGGATGCGCAGAAGAGGACATTCACCCTAAAACCGCTGAAATCGCTGGAAATCAACACCGGATACATGTTGAGCATAGGATACGACGCGGAACCCAGGAGCCTCAACGGCATGGAGCTCCAGACAAGGAAGACCATGATCTTTTCAACCGCCAAGGAGAAATAAAATGAAGCTTGGAATTTCACTGCACACGATCACCAGCGACATAAGCGAGAAGGGTCTTGCCATGTTCCTGGGCTCCGATGTCAGGACCTTCGAGATAATGCAGTCGCTCTTCGACAATGACAAAGGTGAAGAGCAGAAGAAGTATCTCAGAAAATTCCTGAAGAAGTCGCGGATAAAGGCGGAAACAATCCATTCCAGGTTTGGCGGATGGTACGACCTCTCAAGCACAGATCAGGAAGTCCGTTCAAGGTCGGTCAAAAGCACGATCGAAGCCGTAGAGATGGCAGCCTTCTTCGATGCGCCGATGGTTGTCATCCATGCAAGCGCCGAACCGATAAAATATTCCGAACGCAAAAAGCGCAAGTCTCTCGCAATTGATTCGCTTCGCGAGATTCATTTGAAAAGCTGCGAACTCCGCAGGAGGCTCGCGGTCGAACTGCTTCCGCGGACATGCCTCGGAAACACGGCCGATGAACTTCTTTGGATAATAAAGCCTTTCAATGACGACGGTACGGTCGGAACATGCCTGGATGTCAACCACCTGATGGCCGATTACAGGAGCATTCCAGAGGTGGTCGAGAAACTGGGGAAGAAGCTTTTCACCCTGCATCTTTCGGACTACGACGGCATCGACGAACAGCACTGGCTCCCGGGGAACGGAGTTATCGAATGGGGAAAATTCATGAAAGCTTTGGATAAGATCGGATACAATGGGCCGTTCAACTACGAGTGTTCGTTCCGTCCGAACGAGCGTCTCAGGATGCTGTGCGAAAACTACAAGTGGCTTGTCAAAAAGTAGCACAGGCATTCCTGCCTGTGTCTTTCGGAGCGCCGGCGTCCCGCCGGCAATGATTTTTAATTCAACCAGATCACAGACAGGAATGTCTGTGTTACTATCTCAATCTCGAATCATCGATCCCCACCGCTTCTATATGTCCGTCCGCGAAGCAGGTGTTTGTTTTCCGTCCCATGTGGGCTTTCCCTGCAAACTCGGGCCTGAAAGGCCATGGGGTGTACTGCTCAATGCCGCTTCCGGGACGGTATTTGAAGTCGAAGAAGGGATTGTAATACATCGCCACTCCGCTGGCGTAATACGGCAGAGGATCATTGTAATATTTGCCGGAGGCGTCTGCGAACCATGCCGCGTCCGGCGTCACAAGCTTGCCTCCCAGCCTGGGAACAGGGAACTTCCACTCGATCGCAGTATCAGTCCCTTCCCCTCCGCCTCCCAGCATCTGCTCGAGGGAATAGCTGAAGTTGCGGTTGCTGGGCTCATTGACTCTTTCGGAACTGAAGATGCTCGCTTCCGGACAGTGCAGCATGCTGTCCAGCTTCTTCCAGGAGTTCGGATCATAGTATGGACAGCCCATGTACCATTTCGAAGCGGATATGCTCCAGTGCCAGTAGTCGCGCTGGGGAAGAGGGGCGTTGGGATCTCCCCCGTTCACAGGCATCACCCCGTCATGGTCGGAGGCGTGTATCATCCCCCAGGCGCCGATCTGCTTCAGGTTCGAACAGCACTGGACGGACCTTGCAAGCTTCTTCGCGTTCCTGAGCGCAGGCAGAAGAAGGGCGACAAGGATTGAGATTATCGCGATCACCACCAGCAGCTCTATGATTGTAAAACTCTTTTTTTCCATATTGCAAAATCCTAACTTTTAAATATCCGCAGGATATTTATCACTCATGGAACTGAACGGCCTTGCCATGCTTGCCGGAAATCGTCTTCGACGACCCTATGAAAAGCCCCTTGTCTGGCACCTGTGTGTTTTTACCAAGATCCGCCTGCCGCACCTTCTTCATGGCAGGCAGCGCAGACACGTCGAAGAGGAAAAGCGTCGAGTCATCCTTGGACAGGGAGTTCTTCATGTCCGTCTCCAGTTCCGAATCGGACATGAACTTACCGGAGATCCTGAGACTCTCCACAGCCCCCCTGGCGCCCCTGAAGCTTCCTATCGAGATGAGATGGTCCTTCATGGACTTTGGAAACTTGACGGACTCCTCCCTGTCAAACGACTGCTCCTTCCTCTGTCCGTTGACATAGAGGAAGGAATCGTAGCCAACCTCGGTCTTCTTCCATCCGAACGCGATGAAATACCATTCCTTCTCCTTCCATCCGACATCTTCAAGCCCCTCCAGCATCCCCCTGATGACAGTCTTGCCCCGTTCCAGCCTGAAAAGGCTGCAGCTGCATTTGAGCGAATTGCTCATCGCCCTCCCCTGCTGGGTCAGGAGATGCATTTCAGCTTCAGAGGCATCATACTCGTCTTTTCCGCCTGCATCCTTCTTAGTCTTTTCCTCCTGGACAATCCTGTCCCTTCCAATAAGCGAGAAGAACACCATCGGGGTTATGATCGATTCGTCCTGCAGCAGGATGTCCTTGGCTGAATAGTCAAGAGAAACCCAGGCTTCAACCGTCCCCTCCTCCATCCTGATCCTGCCTTCCGCAGGAAAGACGGCCTGCCCATATTCCTTCTCCTGCTCCTTCTTCCTGTCGATATTTTTCTTTTCCTTGTCCGCCGCGATTCCCGCCGACATGGAGATCAGTAGAACAGCCGCAACGGACAGATGAAGAAATCTCTTCCCGGATATAATGCCCGCATGTTTCATGGAAAGGCCCTTCCTTTAGTTTTTCCGGACTTCCTTGGCTTCCTCGATGCTTAATATCTCAGTTATCTTGTTCCACTTGTGGGTCATCGCCAGCCTGACCTTCATCTTCACGTCCTTGTCGAGATATTTCTGGATGTCCTTCGGAATCGACTTTGCAGGCAGTTCGAGCTTGCCATAGTCCTTTGTGTCGATCATGTTCGTCCTGACTCCGTCCTTTTCAAACACGACAATCTTCCCTGAAAGCTCCATTTCCTTCTCATCCGGCGCCTTCCTCTCCTTTTTAACCTTGTCGCCGCCGCCCTTGTTGTCGTTCTCGGCAAAAGCGAATCCGGCGGCAAGACTGAAAACTGCGAGGATTACAAGTAATTTTCCCATTGGCTGCCTCCCGTTTTTCAATGTTTCTTTATTTTCTGTCTTAATTTAAAGCGGTTTAAATATATTGTCAATCGGTTTAAATTTAATTTTTTGGAGATTTATTCAAAGTGACTAACGGAGCTACAACAGGTCCTGACAGGCAAGGCTACGGATTCGTCCCGACGTGGAGGTCGCCATAGAGGAGGTTGACCTTCTGTGCGCCATGGCCTTTCTTGGGATATAGCCACATCCACGGCTTGCACCAACCGAGATTCACGTAGCGGGTCTCGAAATAGTATCCTGGCCCGACCGAGAATCCAGGATCCCGCCAGGTCGTGCTCGCCTCGCCAAACCAGAAGACATCCGATTTGAGGATGAAGCTCTTGCATTTGGCGGCCGGAAGCGACGGCTTCGCCCTGCCGCCGCCCATGGCGGTGTTGATGGCGTACGTGGTCACGAACTCCCAGTGAGGCCCCGTCAAGCTGTCGTTCTCCGTGAAAACCTTCCCGGCCTGCGGACAGATCATGATGCTGCTGCCTGCAAGCTGGCGCCAGTGCTGGTATTTGTAGTACGGGCATTTCTTGAACCATTCCGTGTCCGATATCTCCCAGTAGTAATATGACGGCGTCGGATCCGCGGCGTCCTCGGAACAGCCGTTCGTCGGGAGGAAATCATTGTAGTCCGTGGTGTATTCAACCCCCCACATCCCGATCTGGCGCTCCTGGTTCCCGCACTGCACCGTCCTGGCGACGTTCAAGGCGCCCTTCAAAGCAGGCAGCAGCATGGCCATAAGTATTGCGATGATCGCAATTACGACCAGCAGCTCGACAAGTGTAAAATCTGATCTTCCTGATTTAAGGCTCATGATTTCCTCAAGTACAGGCGAGACGCCCGTACCACGTTGACAAGACCGCCTCCTACTTCAAAGATATCTTGACCGCCGCGCCGTCCTTTGCTAGTTTCGCAGGCTGGGTCACCGTCCTGCCGTCGCGCGTGACGGTGATCTCATAGTCGCCCATGAAGCCGCGTGTCTTGAACTGTCCGTCGACCGCGGTCTTCCCGTCCTCGTTCGTCCACCACTTCTTGAATACAAGATCCATGAAGACCTGTCCACTCGGCTTGACGCTCCAGTCCTTCCTGAAGACAGTGGCGTTCTTGCGGTAGTGCTGCCCGTCCCAGAATCCCCACATGAGGAAGTTGCTTATTGCCGGATGGCTGAAACACATGATGAGGAAGTCGCGGGTGCAGTCCGCCTGCAGCTCCTCGTCGTCCGTGACAACGTCGAATTCCGTTATCGTGATCGACCCGAACTCCGCGAAGCGGTCGAGCTGCTGGAGCATCCTTACAGGGGGCGTAAGCGTTCCGCCCCAGTGGGACTGGATGCCGATGCCCGCCAGCGGCGCGCCGTTGTCCTTCAGGTATTTCAGGAACTTGTAGAAGTCGTCCTCGCGGCTGAAGGAAATGTTTCCGGCGCCTCCGTCCGAATTCAGAAGCTTGTTCTCGTTCACGACAAGCCTGGTGTCGGGATCGATCTCGTGCGCGAGCTTGAAATAATCCAGGAAGCACTGCATCCCCATGAGGTTCTGGTAGTCGAAATGCGACATCGCCTCGTTGATCAGGTCCCATTCGAAACACAATCCCTTCAACGCCGTCATCTCATCGCGTATGTGCTCAAGCTGGAACTCCTGGAGCCCTTTCAGATCCTTGCGGTACTTGTTCATGATCTCCGGCTTCTCCTTGGCGTAAGGGAGACGGTCCAGCTGGCACCAGACAAGCGTGTGGCCGCGCAGGGGGATATCATGGTCGCGCACCCATTTCGCTGCCTTGATCGCCTGTTCGCGCTTCTCGAGCCACGGCTCCCATTTCATGCCGCTCTCGCTTACCGCCACATTGAAGAGCTTCAGGAACTCCTCACGGTAGCGCTTTGAATCCTCGTCATCCCAGAACAAGCGCGGGTCGGCATACGCAGTCCCGAAACCGAAGGCATGACGTTTCATCTTCACACCCACCTGCGCGTCGGCGACCGGCCGGCCTGCCTCATCCACGACCTGCACGGCCAGATCAGCCTTGCGTATCTTGTCGATGCGCTCCAGCGCCTCCTTGCGCCAGGCGGCGTTCGGTTCTCGGCCTTCATATGTCACGACTATCCTCGGCAGATCCTTTATGGAAACTTCCTTGGGATACTTCACAAGCTTCACGTCGGCAACCTCGATGATCTGCGGCGGAAGCCCCTGGTTCAATGAAAGTGTCAGCCCGCCAGGCGCGAACTCCTTCACCTGCTTTGAAAAGACGGCTGAAGGGAAATAGAACTTCTGCCAGTCCTTCGCCACGGCGACGGACGCCGCCGCCGCTGTCCCCTCCCCCTTCATCGAGAAGCATTTCAGATTCACCTGGCCGACGTTTGTGTCGTTGTTCAGCTGCACGGCGCGCGCATAGAACGTCAGCATCAGCACGTCACCCACCGCAAGCGTTTCCGTGGTCGGAGCGACAGCCTGGAACATGTAGTCGCGGTCGGTCCTCTTCCTGCTCTCCATGCGCACCGCCTTCTTGAAGGGCATGCCTTCAACATCCACCACGCTCATCACCCCGACATCCGGACCTCCGTTCTTCAGCTTCCAGCTCTCCGGCTGGGCGTTGACGACCTCGACGCCCTTGGGAAGCTTTGCCAGAACCTCCTCGAACTTGGGGTTCTCAGCGGTCTGCGAAAACAATGAGCAAGAACTCAATCCGACAATCGCGGCGCATAGGAAACTTTTTGTCTGGCGCATATCATCTCCTTTTAATATTTATTCTCTCACAAAACCACTAAGCCTCAAAGTTTTATACAGACAGGATTTCAGGATTATCCAATTCAATTCATCCGGCCAAAATAAATAACTTTGTGCCTCTATGCCTTTGTGGTTATTATTTCCTCATTTCGCAATCAGCGGACCGTAGTCCGCCATCGACACGGTATGATAGGCGTTGCATATCGAATCATCGTCCGATTCGAACGCGAACTCCCACATCCTCCTGTAGCATTCCTTCTTTATATCCTTATACGATTCGTCGTCCGCGAGATTCCTCATCTCGTACGGATCCTTCTCAAGATCATACAGCTCGTCCATTGAAACAGGATTGTAGACGAACTTATATTTCGACGTCCTTACGATCCTCTGGGTGAAATAGATCTCCACGCCGTTGTCCTGCATGTAGAGCGCGTCGCGCCAGGCAACCCCCTTCTCATCCTTGATGAAAGGCGCAAGGGATTTCCCCATGCATCTGCTGAGCTTCGGGGAATCCGTCATATCAAGCAGCGTCGGCGCGACATCCATCAGCGAGACCAGTTCGTCCACGGACCTGCCGGAGTTCTTCACATACTTCCCGGAAGATATCACAAGCGGAACCTTGTAGCCTTCATCGAATGGAGCTATGCCCTTGCAGTAGAGCCCGTGCGCCCCAAGCAGCTCACCGTGGTCGGAGCAGAACACAACTATCGTATCTTCGGACATCCCGTTCTTCTCGAGCCTGTCCATGACAAGGCCGAGATAGTCGTCGATCATCGTGACATATCCGCAGTAGTGGGCGATTGACTCCTTGACCTCCTGTTCGGAAAGCTGACTCCAGCGCTTCCGCATCCTCTGGTAATAATACGGCTTGTCCTTCATCTCATCGCGGTAGTTCGGAGGAAGCTCGAAGTCGTCTGGATCATACATCTTCGCATATTTTTCCGGAACAATGAAAGGATCATGAGGTCCGGTCGGCCCGACATAAAGACACCATGGCTCCCTGCCATCCTTCAATTTGTCGAGAGTCTTAAGCGCGTCCTTGATGAACCTGTAATCGTGGTGCCCTTCATACCCGTTAACAATCTTCTCGCCGGTATCATTCTTCTCATATGTGCCATAAAGTTTCATCGTGCCCCAGCCGGGTTTCAGAACCTCCCCTGTTCCTCTTATGTCCTTGTCCACCTTCCTGGCAGTCTTCCAGTCCTTCATGTCGCCGCCATGGCTTTCGTTCGCCCTGGCGGTAACATCAAGCTCCGTCCATCCGCGATCCGACGGATTCTCCGTGGCGCTGACATGCCATTTCCCCGTATAGTAGAGGTTGTATCCGCCCTCCTTCATCTTTTCTGAGAACGTCTCGACGCCCGGCCTCAGGGATTTACCGAGGGCCGATCCGTTTAGGACGTTGTTGAATATCCCGTGCTGGCTCGGATAGAGCCCGGTCATCAGCGAGGCCCTTGACGGACAGCAGTGCGCCATGGTCGGGAAGGTATTGTCGAAGGTCACGCCCTTGGCCATCAGCCTGTCGATGTTCGGGGTCCTGCATTTCCCGCTGATGATCGCGGTGTCCCATCTCATCTGGTCGGGCATGAAGAAAAGTATGTTCGGCCTCTTTACGTCCGCGGCTAAATTCTTTAATGGACTCATGGCTGTTACAAGCGCAATGCCTGCTCCTGTCTTTAAGAAGTTCCTTCTCGTCATAAATCCGCCTTCTTTCCGGATTAATTTAAAGCGGTTTAAATTTAAGTCAAGCGCTCAGCTTTATTTTTATCCAACAAATTTATTGGCAGGCGTAAAATTGTTAATCGAATGATTTTCCACCACGAAGGACACGAAGGTAATCTAAGCTGCAGAGTTCGTCGTCACGGCGAAGAAAGTTTCATAGACATCTACAGTTATCCCACACCTTAAGGCAAGGAGGATGGCTTTGTGAGAGGAAAAATATTTAAATCTTGACAGGCAGGAATGCCTGTTCTACTATTTCCCCCAGTTGCTGATGAGCTCGGATACGGTGACGAACTTGAAGCCTTTTTCTTTTAGGCGCTTGATAATCTCGGGCATGCCTTCGAGCGTCTCCTTCCTCCAGGAATGCATGACAATGATGTCGCCGGCCTTGGTCTTCGCAGTGACCGCCTCGATTATCTGATCCTTGCCGTTCTTCTTGTCCCAGTCGCTTGCAGAAACACTCGCCATAATCGACTTCATGTTGAGCTCCTTCAGTACCGCCAGCACGTTGTCGTCCTGCTTCACGTTCGGGGGCCTGAGAAGCTTGGGCTCGACGCCGATCGCCTCCTTTACGGCATTCTGCGTGTCGACAATCTCCTTCTTGATCTCTGCAGGTGTCTTCTTAATCAGAAGCCCGTGGGTATAGCTGTGATTCGCGATCTCATGTCCGGCCTCGGCAACCTTCTTGACGATATCGGGCTTTTCCTTGACCTTCTGTCCGATAAAAAAGAACGTCGCCTTCACATCCTCCTTCTTGAAAAGCTCCACCAGCTGCAGGCAGTTGTCGTCAGGACCGTCGTCGAAGGTCAGTGCAACAAGCGGCTGCTTGGTCTTGACGTCCCAGAATGTCCTCTTCACATCGTCCGCGCCGAAAGCCGCGGCGCCCATGAACAAGCCGGCAAGAATTATCGAGCAGATCTTCATCTCATCCTCCAAGTTATAATTTTTCAGACAGGATAACCGGATTTTCAGGATTTAATTTCCTATATCATGTTAATCCTGTTTGCCACGCCATAGTCTTAAGGGTGACGGCGTTTTATCCTGTCAACTT